>CAZZML010000494.1:0-2775 GCA_964654735.1 uncultured Roseivirgaceae bacterium
AATTAATTCATTAATATTAAAGGCTTTCTGCTCTCGTACTTCTGATAATTTTTGTTCCAGCTCTTCAATCTCATGTTTACGCACTGGCAAGTCGGCTTGAGATGCTTCACGACTAATGGTATTAACACTTTTATCCAAACCCTGTATAGAAGATGCGTCTCCACCTAAAAGATTAACAGTTAAATTCTGGAAGTCTTCGGGTAATTTATCTTTTAATACTTCTAGCGCTCTTTGTGTGTAGGCAGTCACTAAAACTTTATTTCCATGAGCTAGTAAGTGGCAAATTAAATTTGCAATCGTATGTGATTTACCCGTGCCTGGTGGTCCTTGTACAAGAACCTTGTTACTTCTCCTTGCTTTTTCAATGATTTGAATTTGTTCATCGTTATATTTATCAGGAAAATAGATAGTTTCATCTGAAAAATTATCATTTTGTGAGGTATTTATTGTATTCCCATCATTGTTAATCAAGTCATTAATTGATGGTATATCGAAGTTATCATCAGCGTTGCTGATATTTTCATACAGAGCCGATAGACTTTTGGTATTTCTTTTTCTAAGTAATAGAGCTGGAGAAAAATAAATTTTTGGTTTTTTACCTTCTTCTGCTGGCTTTTTATATTGCTCAAAATAGTCGCCTTGTGAGCAAAATCTTTGCGCAAATATTCTTAGTGCATCATGAATATTATTATCAAAAATACTAGCTATTTCCTTTTCATGTATCAATTCTTCAGCCTTTGTTTTGGCATCAATAATATTGTTTTGGTCAAATTGTGGCTGAAGGTCAATAATCGAATCAGTTTCTATAAGTGGCAATTTGTCTACATTTGGTCTTACCAGTAGCTCCAGTTTTTCATTAAAATACTTAACTTTAATATGAACTTGCTGGATCATGACATGCCCGTAAATTTTTACAGTACCAGAGCTAGCTTTATTGCATAATAATCCAATGCCAATCACTAATTCATATTCTTCCCCAAACTGTTGAGATTTGTTATAAATTCGAAAAAGTTTTGTGTATATGGCATTTAAAGACTCATACTCCAGATGTTTTTCATTATATGTCTTTAATTTACGTTGATAGTCTTCTATGTCCGCAAGCCATTGTCCTTGTATGTAATCCAAAAAATCTTGCTCAATATCTGGAAATTCATTAATTGATAAAAGTCCCTCTATAGACTCAATTGTATCTTTGAGTACAGGTGTTTCTTTAATATATAAAAGAGAGCTTGGCTCAACCCATGATTGAATAGTCTTGGGTAGTATTGCAAATTTTGGTTTATGCGGTTCTATTGGTTTTCTTATTTTTAACCAGTAGTCCTTTTCTAAATCAAAGTTATTAGCCCATAAGATATTTTCAAAAAGGTCATTTTTAGGAATATCGTTTAACCAAAGTTTTTCGATATACCCACTTCCAGAATTCTCAATATCCCTAACAGATTTGTCTCTAATTTTTGAAAATTCAAATAAGTATTTGAAGATTTGTAGGTACTTGCCTTTATTCATTTTTTATCCAATTTGCCACTCGAGCTAAGTATAGTTTGGAATAAATTTTAGTGGGTATCCAGTTTACTCAACCAGGCACAACATATCACTAAAATAGTTGGTTGTTAACCTCAACATATGGTAGTTAGTTGAACTAACTAGATACCCACTTAAATTTTAATGGAGTAGATTTGTTTACAAATACATACTTGATATCCCTGGTTTTTTAGATCCTTTTCTATTTGCACAATCTTAAATAATAGCTATTTTTAAAACAGATAGTTTTTTAATGAAAATTTATTTTTCTCACAAGCACATAAAAGTTGTATATAGATGTCAGGAAAGAAACACCGAAAAAGACAATAAATGTATTTCAGCCGCAAAGCCTAGGCTGGTTGATTTGGATTTTAAATGGGGGGTTAATGTATTTCACGTATTATTTTTTCAATATCACCTGGTGCTATAAAAGCTAAAGTTTTTGCACCGATACGTCTTTGTTCTAATAATTTTATTTCGGCCAAATGAATTAAATCTGCTCGTGCTGTTGCATAGGCTATACGGTGGCTGGTTTGGTGTGATTTAACTAAATATTCCTGTCCAGGGTGACGGATTGCATGGCTTATTAACGCTATTTCACGGTGGTTCAGGTTAGTTTGTTTAAGTAATTTCTCTGTCTCATGAACCTGATTCATTTTACGTTCCAGGTAGCCTTCCAGGTCTTGCAAGGAATGACCAATGACTTCTAGCTGATAATTAATAAAATACGTCAAGTCGTCATCATCTGTTTCAGTTTCAAGAAATGAACGTCCGTATTTGACAGGGGCTTTTTTTAGTATTCTGGATATAGAAATATATTCAAATAGCCAATAACCTTGGCGTAACATTGACCAATAAAATAATGCGCGTGCAGTACGTCCATTTCCATCAACAAAAGGGTGTTCATAGGCTAACCAGAAATGTAGAATAATGGCTCTTACAACAGGGTGAATAAATATATCGCTTTCTGTTTCATTAGCAAATTCCAGCATTTTATCAATCCTGCTTCTGAGTGCTTTCGCAGGTGGGGGGCTATGCAATATTTTCATCGAAGCATTATCGACTACCGTCACTCTTTCTTCATTTGAATGTTGCAACCTGCCTGCTGCTGTCGGATCATCAAGCGTATCTTCGGTCAATACACGGTGAACATCCATTAAAGTTTCAAACGTTAGGGGCTGATTTTTTATTTCACGAATCATGTTCATGGCAACATAGTTATTCATGATCATTTGTTCGCTTTTATCCTTGGGT
>CAZZML010000495.1:0-2766 GCA_964654735.1 uncultured Roseivirgaceae bacterium
TTTCTTCACTTACTAAAATTGGGGTTCTGGTCTTACCACGAACCGCACCAATAGCCACATCACAACGCATCATTGCTTTTTGCAATGTTTTTGGTTGGATGGTAGAAGTATAAACAGGATAATTTAAGTTGTGTTGTAAACGACGTAATTTAGTAATTGAATTATCAAAAATCTTTACACGAGCACCCAAACCAATGGCAGAGCGTGCCGCAAATTCACCAACAGTACCAGCACCTAAAATAACTACGTCAGACGGAGGTACGCCACCAATATTACCAAATAATAACCCGTTACCATCACTATTATTTTGCATTAACTCAGCAGCAATTAAAATAGAAGAAATACCCGCTATCTCACTTAAAGATTTTACAATTGGATAGACACCATGTTCATCAGTAATAAAATCAAAAGCAATAGCAGTAACACGTTTTTTTGCTAAAGCTTCAAAATACTTTTTATTCTGTGTTTTGAGTTGTAAAGCAGAAAATAAGGTGCTTTGTGGATTGATCCACCCTATTTCTTTAATACTTGGTGGTTCAACCTTTAAAATTATATTACAGCCAAATACTTCTTCTGTGCTATAAGAAATTTTTGCACCGGCTTCAGAATATTCATTATCAGTATAATTAGCACCATCTCCGGCACCAGATTCTATAATAATTCTATGTCCATGATTAGTCAATGCTGCAACGGCATCTGGTGTTAAACAGATACGTTTTTCTTGTAAATGTGTTTCCTTTGGCACACCGATAAACAATTCTCCTTTTTGCTTTTTAATTTCAAGCATTTCAGGTTTAGGCATTAATTCCTCTTTACTAAATGGCGAAAATTGTTTACTCATTGTTGTTTTGTTTCGGGTTTTTAGTTCTGTGTTCCGAGTTTCATGTTCATCATCTTAATAGATCTGGTTTCATCATCGTTGATTGATAGATGAATTTCAACAGCATTTAAAGGTACTAAATTTTTAACGTTCTCTGGCCATTCTACCAAACACCAAGAATTACTATAAAAATAATCATCAAGTCCAATATCCATTGCTTCCTCTTCATTTTCAATACGATAAAAATCAAAATGATAAATAGTTTCTCCTTTACGGGATTGATACTCATTTACCAATGAAAATGTAGGCGACGTAACAATATCATCAACTTCTAATTGCTTTACAATTTCTTTTATCAGTGTAGTTTTACCAACCCCCATTTCACCATAAAACAATAATACCTTATCAGATGAATTACTGATGATTTGTTCTGCAATTTGAGGTAATTGTTGTAAAGTATAATTTGAAATCATCAAAAAAAGATTATCTATCTACATCTAAAATTTCTTTCGACTCAAATAACTCTTTTATTCGTTCTTTAGAAATCCCGTAAGGTTCAGTTGTATAATTAGCAGCCTTATCTATTTTATATAATTTAGATTGCCTTTCAATTTCATAATCATTAGAAATAACGAATACTGAATCTTGACTTACCGATGCTACTTTAAGTAATGAATAGAATTCATTTTGTTTGTATTCGTAAACATCACCAGTTTGAGGCTCATTTATATAAGTAACTGCATCTTTTTTATGTTGACTGCTGTTAAAAGCTAAAAGCCCAATAATTACTGCAACCACACCCAGACCACTCCAATACCAAATAGGTGATTTGGTATTGCCATTTACATTTTTATAAGCCAATTTTAATGGTTCATTCATTTCCTTTGGCGCAAGTGTTATTTTACAATGATTACATTCTGACACTCCTTTTTTACCCATTGGAAAGAAGGGAATCCAATACACGTATGCATACCTGCCATAAATACTTATGTTATGTGTTGTTTGTTGTTCACAATGAGAACATTTAATTCCACTTACTTGTTCACTGTGGAGATGTGTTCCTTTTGAGCCGTAAAAAATCATATGGTTTTAGTTTTTGGTTAATTTATAGTTTTAAAATACAGACACAAAAGTTAGCTTCCAGCCTCGGTCTTCCAGCATCTAGCTTATTTACATTTCCATAGAATGATATACATTCTGCACATCATCTTCCTCTTCTAATTTTTCTAATAATTTTTCCACATCAACCTGTTCTTCTTCTGATATTTTTTTTGTTGAAGTAGGTATCCGTTCAAAACCTGAGGACAGAATCTCAACATTATTTTCTTCAAAAAAGGATTGAATAGCTCCAAATTGCTCAAAGGGTGCATAGATAATAATACCTTCTTCATCATCAAAGATCTCTTCAACGTCAAAATCTATCAATTCTAATTCAAGTTCTTCCATATCAATAGAGATATCTTCTTTTTTAACAGTAAAATTACAAGTATGGTCAAACATAAAAACCACAGACCCCGAAGTGCCAAAAGTACCTTCACATTTATTAAATGCAGCTCTTACATTGGCAACTGTCCGGTTATTATTGTCAGTTGCGGTTTCAACTAAAATGGCAATTCCATGAGGTGCATAGCCTTCAAATAATACTTCTTTATAGTTAGCAGTATCTTTATCTGATGCTTTTTTAATGGCACGTTCTACATTATCCTTAGGCATATTTGCAGCCTTGGCATTTTGCATTACAGCCCGTAAACGTGCATTAGATTCAGGATTTGCACCTCCTTCTTTTACAGCCATGACAATATCTTTACCAATACGCGTAAAGGTTTTTGCCATAGCTGACCAACGTTTCATTTTTCTTGCTTTCCTAAATTCGAATGCTCTTCCCATTAATTATTGTTTAATCGTTTGTCCCGATAGCTATCGGGAGTTTTTTGTTTAATTGTATT
>CAZZML010000496.1:0-2766 GCA_964654735.1 uncultured Roseivirgaceae bacterium
GAAGTGAAGCCAAACACTAATAACAACGATACCAATACAAGTTTTTTCATTTTCGATTATTTCAATTGATGTATAATGTAGTAAATATTGTAATTTTTAATTAAACAGCCAAGTTTTAGTTGCACTACTAACCTTAACCCGATTAATCTATGGAGCCAATCATTTTACTTGGATCCACCCATTTATCAAATTCATCTGCGGTAAGGTAACCTAAATTTAGTGCTTCTTTTTTTAAAGTTGTTCCGTTTTGATAGGCCATTTTAGCAATTTTTGCCGCTTTTTCGTACCCAATATGAGTATTCAGGGCAGTTACCAACATTAATGAGTTATTTAGATTTTTTTCTAAAACTTCGTTGTTTGGTTCTATTCCCACAGCACAATGAGTGTTGAAAGATTGACAAGCATCTCCTAATAGCCTTGCTGATGTAAGCACATTATAAGCCATTACAGGTTTAAATACGTTAAGTTCATAATGGCCTGTCATACCACCGGTAGTTACAGCCACATCGTTACCAATTACTTGGGCACACACCATAGTTAGGGCTTCGGCTTGAGTAGGGTTTACTTTGCCCGGCATAATAGAAGACCCTGGTTCGTTGGCAGGAATTAGTATTTCGCCTATGCCACTTCTTGGGCCGGAGGCTAGCATTCTAATATCGTTAGCTATCTTCATTAAACTTACTGCCAGTTGCTTTAAGGCACCATGTGTTTCTACCAATGCATCGTGTGCAGCTAAGGCTTCAAACTTATTTTCTGCTGAAACAAATGGCAGGCCTGTGAACCCTGCAATTTTTTCTGCTACATTTTGAGCATACCCTTTAGGCGTGTTTATACCAGTGCCTACTGCTGTTCCTCCTAAAGCTAACTCAGCCATATGAGGAAGTGTATTATGGAGAGCCTTTAATCCATGGTTTAGCTGAGAAACATAACCAGAAAATTCTTGACCAAGGGTTAAAGGGGTTGCATCCATTAAATGGGTGCGGCCAATTTTAACCACAGCCATATATTTTTTAGAAAGCATCTCTAAGGTATTACGCAATGTTTCAACTCCGGGAATTGTAGTTTCTATTACCATTTTATAGATAGCAATATGCATACCTGTAGGAAAAGTATCGTTGGATGATTGCGATTTATTTACATCGTCATTGGGGTGGATAAAAGTCGTTTCGTCTCCAAGTTTTCCACCATTAATTACATGAGCCCGGTTAGCCACTACTTCATTCACATTCATATTCGATTGTGTACCCGAACCTGTTTGCCAAATAACTAACGGAAACTGGTTGTCTAATTTGCCTTCCAAAATTTCATCACAAACTTGTCCAATGGCATCTCGCTTTTCTTCTTCCAAAACACCTAATTCGCAATTAGTATGGGCCGCAGCTTTTTTTAGATAAGCAAAACCTCTTATTAATTCTATAGGCATGTGGTGGTTTTCGCCCCCAATTTTAAAGTTATTACGTGAGCGCTCTGTTTGTGCCCCCCAGTATTTATCTGCGGGCACTTTTACTTCGCCCATGGTGTCTTTTTCTATTCTGAAATCCATTTTTTGGAAAGTTTAAACTATTAAAATATACAGGCAAAATTAGCTAGAAATCAAAATATATAGGCCGAATTAAATTTTTATTAAAAGACTTAAACGCGTTTCAGATTAAATCTATGATTACAATTAGTTTGTATCTCCGCAATCACTTTTTCAGTTTTGTCTTTTAATGTCATTTCTCCGTTTATTCTTAAAGCATTACAATTAAGTAATTTAATCCATTCATTGTGGACTTTTAACGACCTGCCTGTGAAATTAAGATCTTCATATTTTACAGCCCATTCAAGGAATGCTATTGAATTTAGCTGAGTTTGTTTGTCTGTTATTAATTTGTTTCCATAACGTTCAATTTCCCTCTTTTTGAGGCGCTCCATCCTAATACTGTTTTTTAAATGGATAAAAATTGCTAAATCAAATAAACGTTCCCATTCCTTTCCCCAACTTACCATTGAACCACTTATGATAACATTTTCATTTTTTTTAAAATCTGTTATTATATTTTTATTTCGTATCGCGAGAGGCATTTTTTCTTGAAAAGGTGGTTCAGTCGACTTCCAATAGTAATCGTCCGCATCCAAATGCACAAAATTTGTCTTTTTTTCAAGTTCTTTTCCTAATGTTGTCGTTCCTGCACCTGATGCCCCAAAAATCAAAATCTTCATTCTAAATAACTTTTTTTGTTGGTTCTGTTAAATTACGAGCAATATCAAATATATGGTCATCTTGGGCCGTTGATATGTTGGATCCGTACAATTACAATAAGTCTATTTTAGACTTATAATCCCATAGAACTACCCCAATGCTTACCGATATGTTTAGCGAGTGCTTGGCTCCAAATTGAGGAATTTCTAAACACAAGTCGGCATTTTTAACTATGTCATCTTCTACACCAAAAGCTTCGTTACCAAACACAAAGGCATATCGCTGATTCGGCTGGGGTACGAACTTATTTAAATATGTACTGTGATCAGCTTGCTCTACAGCGGCAATGATAAATCCATCAGACTTTGCTTTTTCTACAGCCTCTTGCGTTGTGTTAAAGTATTCCCAATCCACAGTATCGGTTGCACCTAGTGCGGTTTTGTTAATATCTCTATGGGGTGGTTGGGCGGTTATACCCGTTAAATAAATTGCTTCCACTAAAAATGCATCCGAAGTTCTAAAAGCAGAACCTACATTGTTCATACTTCTAATATTATCAAGTATTAGTATAACAGGAATTTTAG
>CAZZML010000497.1:0-2762 GCA_964654735.1 uncultured Roseivirgaceae bacterium
TTAACCCAATATTAATCGGGTGCAAAAGTAAAGAAGAATACTGATTGGATGTTGGGAAAAAAGGTAATAGTTCACCAAGACCGACAATAATTAAATCTTGGCTTTCTTTCTTCTGTCCATTTCCGTTTTAAGAAGTTTTAACTCTCTGCTACTTTGACCAGCAACAGATGTATTTTCTTCTGCTCGCCTAATGAGATAGGGCATTACAAATTTAACAGGGCCATAAGGTACATATTTGGCCACATTATAATCTGCATCGGCTAACACAAAAGAGATATTATCGCTCATACCATAGAGCTGAGCAAAAAAGATTCGTTTATCATCTTTAGGGAGATTATGTTTTTTCATAAGCTCTGTCAAGTATAAATTAGAATGTTCGTTATGAGACCCATTAAATAATTCAATCTGACTAATGTTCTCAACACAATATTTCAACCCTCCGTCATAATTTTTATCCGTTTCGTTTTTGTCCGTGCAAATGGGGTCTTCATAACCTTTAATGCCAGCACGCTCTCGCTCATTTTCCATATAGGCTCCGCGAACCAATTTCGCGCCAAGCACAAACTTATTATCGTTTGCTCGTTGATGGGCATCTTTAATATTTTGTAAACTTGCCCAACGATACATTTGATAAGTGTTAAAAATAATAGCACGTTTATTATTAAACTTTTCCATCATTTCATACACTAGCTCATCCACAGTATTTTGGTACCAAGAATCTTCGGCATCAATTAATAAACGAACACCATTATCATAAGCAGCTTGCGAAACTACTAGGTATCTGTTTTTTATTCTTTCAAACGATTTTTTTTCTTCCTCAGATAACTCTTGCTGTAATTGAATTTTTTCCATCAAATCTGCAGAGCCCATTCCGGTAGGTTTAAACACACAATAGGGCACCTCTTCATTCCCTTTTGCATTCTCAATGGTTCTCAATGTTTCCATTAAAGCAGCATCAAAAGCTCCCTCATCATGCTTGCCTTCTACCGAGTAATCTAAGATGGCTCTAACTTTATATTTAGAAAGGGTATGTACAGTTTCCTTTGATTTTTCGATGCTCTCCCCTCCACAAAAATGCTCAAACACCGTTTTCTTTATCATCCCTTTTATGGGCAAATGTAGTTTGAGTGAAACACTCGCCACTCTGGTACTAATTTTAGCCACCGTATTATTATTAACTATTCTAAAAAGCCAGTAAGCTTTTTTTAGTTGCCAATCAGATTTAGCAACAAAGGCCAACTCCGTGTTTTCAAAAGAATCGCTCGAAATACTACTCATAATACTTGGTTTGTAAGGCAAATATAATGCACGATTGGCAGTTTATTCTAAGAGAAAAACCTATTATAAAAACAATAATACTACCTTTGAAAATTCATTTAAAAAACAGATAGAATGCCTTTAAGTCTGCCTAATTATATTGAAATTACTAAAAACGCCAAACATTGTTTGGGTACATTTTTAAAAGAGAATATCTACTCTACGGTGTTTGTACTAGTAGATGGTAATACTGAGAAAAACTGCCTGCCAATTTTAGAAAATAGTTTAGGGAAAACCACTTTAATAAGTATTATGAGTGGAGAGCAACACAAAACCTTAGTAACCTGTACTCATATTTGGCAAGCTTTTACAAAGGCCAATGCCGATAGAAATGCGTTGCTTATAAATCTAGGAGGTGGTGTGATTGGAGATATGGGAGGATTTTGTGCCAGCACCTATAAACGGGGTATCGATTTTGTCAATATTCCTACCACCTTACTCTCTCAGGTAGATGCAAGTGTAGGAGGTAAATTAGGAATCGATTTTAATGGATTTAAAAATCATATTGGGCTATTTAAACTGCCTAAAAAGGTTATTATCGACCCCGTTTTTTTAGAAACCCTTCCTCTTAATCAGCTAAAATCTGGGTTTGCAGAAATGCTAAAACATGGATTTATTAAAGATAAAGGACACCTAGAAGAACTTGCAAAACTTGATATACAAAACACTGAATGGCTCAACTATATTACAAAATCCGTTGCTATTAAAAACGAAATTGTAGAAGTTGATCCTCTTGAAAAAAATGAACGAAAGTTCTTAAACTTTGGGCACACCATTGGGCACGCAGTAGAAACTTATTTCTTAAATAATGGGCTTCCTATTTTACACGGTGAAGCCGTTGCCATAGGAATGATTTCAGAAACTTACCTATCGACAAAGCGATTAGGGCTTAGTGAAGAAGAACAATCTAAAATTACAAGCATCATTGATGCCTATTTTGAGAGGAAAGAAATTCCTCAAAATGGAATGGAAGAAATTTTAAACAATTTAGAACAAGACAAGAAAAATAAAGACTCAACAATACAAGCCGTACTATTAAATCAAATAGGCAAGCCAAGCCATTCTATTGAAATAACTAAAGAGGAGGTACAACAAGCCTTAGCATTTTACAACACTAAATAAATCGCTTATCGGTTCTTTTAAAGTTTTGCAACTCACTTAATTGCTGATTTAATAAATTTCGTAAACTGGCTGTTCTTTCTCCTAATTTTTTAATCGAATTTTGCCCTAGCTTGCTAACTGCAAAAGCCGCTACTGCTGCTCCTGCCAATAGTCCTAGCGTTAATTTTGTTTTTGTTGATGACATAATATCTAATTTAAACTAATAACACAATTTAAACCTAAAAAGGTTCAATATAATATACGCAATAAATTTAATAAAGGTTCAAGTAATCTTTAGCCTGATTAATTCATGAATATTTGTTATGAGCATTTTAAGTGTCTGC
>CAZZML010000498.1:0-2761 GCA_964654735.1 uncultured Roseivirgaceae bacterium
GCTTCTCCGCTAAATGGCGGGTCGCAATGACGTTCTTACTGTTATTTCCCTCCGCTGATTTTCAAAAAAATCCACCCTTGCAATGACAAGACCAATCAAATTATTACGTGAGACACGAACCAAGGATTGGGGCAAATGTAAAATGGTATCTAAAATAAATAGTGCTAACCAATGATTAGCTTTCATTTTCCTTTTGTTTAACCAGAGATGGAAGATAATGAAATTCTAAATACAAAAAGGCAACGCCCGCTAGTAGCCCTCCTAAATAAAATGTATATGGTATTCTAGCAGCTATGTTGTCAAATAAAAACCCTGAAACTAATGCGCCTAGTCCTATACCTACTTCCATAGCAATATACATAGTGGCCATAGCTCTAGCTCGTCTCAACGGATCACTTAAATCTATAGTCCAAGCAAATATTGTTGGAGAATTCATGCCAGCAGCAATCCCTAAAATTCCACCATACACTAAAAACATAAAGGAAGACTGAGCTGTGCCCACCAAAATCATAGCTACCATTACGCTTAATGTAGAATACCTCAACACGGCAGTTCTTCCATACTTATCCGAAATTTTTCCTGCAAAAACACGAACCAAAATAGAGGTGGCAGTAAAGCTAGCAAAGAAATAACCTCTATTCTCAACTCCTAAAAAATCACTAAAATCTGGAATAATGGTAAGAACTACTCCAAAAGAATAGGCACTTAAAAACATGATAATGGATGGAGGTTTTACCAACGGTTCAAATATATCTCCCCTTGTGATGTATAATTGATGCCATTGAAACTTCTGCTTGTCCGGCAAAGTTTCTTTCATCCCCATTAATATGATAACAGATAAAATGGCCGATGCGGAAGATGTATAAAACATTACATCAGTGGAGTATATATGAGCAACAAAGCCACCTACAGCAGGGCCAGCAGCAATTCCTAAACTGCCAAAAACACCTAAGATACCCATTGCTTCTCCCCTTCTGTTCATCGGAACTACATCAGCTACATAAGCTGATGTGCCTGTGGGTTTAAATCCTGTGGAAAACCCATGTAATAACCTTAATAATAAAAAACCTGCTACGGTTGTTACCATTGGGTACACAAACCCTATAATAAAACAAACTCCGGCTCCAATAATCATAATTGGTATTCTGCCAATGGTGTCGGCAAGTTTGCCACTAAAAGGCCTGCTAAGAGCCGCTGTAAGTGTAAATAGCGAAATAATAAGCCCTTTATACTCTGCCCCACCCAAGGAAGTCAGGTAACTTGGCAACTCAGGAATAATCATATTAAAGCTCGAAAAGAATAAGAACGAACTTATACATAATAACCAAAACTGGAGGCTAAAGGCTGATGTGGTTTTTGTTGTTTCGATTTTAAGTTGGTATTGTTAATTCTATTACAAGCACAAGCATCCGCTTGTGCTTGTGCTTGTCTAACACAAACGGGTACTTGCCCTAGAACTTTGTTATATTCTAATCTTCATTCGCAGTATCACCTGCAGATTGCATTAAAAATGCCTTAATATAGCCCATTAAATCACCATCCAATACATTCTGCACATCGGTACGCTCCATACCTGTTCTGGCATCTTTAATAAGTTTATAGGGGTGCAATACATAATTTCGAATTTGCGCTCCTCCAAAATCAATGCTTCCCTTGGAATCTTCTACCAAATCTCTTGCTTCATTTTGCTTGTCTATCTCAATTTGGTATAATCGAGATTTTAGCATTTTCATAGCTTTATCCTTATTTTTTATCTGCGACCGTTCTTGTTGGCATTCTACAATTAAACCCGAAGGCTCATGATGTAACCTAACGGCTGTTTCTACCTTATTTACATTTTGGCCACCCGCTCCACCTGAGCGAAAAGTATCCCACCGAATGTCGGCTGGGTTAATATCAATATTAATGGTATCGTCAATTACCGGATACACATAAGCCGAAGCAAAAGACGTATGTCGTCTGCCCCCGGAATCAAAGGGTGAAATACGCACTAAACGGTGTACTCCATTCTCTGATTTAAGGTAGCCATAGGCAAAATCACCTGTAATTTCGAGGGTAACAGACTTAATGCCTGCGGCCTCCCCTGCTTGATAACTTACTTGCTTTACAATAAAGCCTTGCTTTTCGCCCCACATAATGTACATCCGCATAAGCATTTCTGCCCAATCTTGGCTTTCGGTGCCACCAGCTCCCGGGTTTATTTCGATCATAGCACTCAGCTGGTCTTCCTCATTACGAAGCATTCGCTTAAATTCTAAGGCTTCTACTTTCTCCAAGGTTTTAGTGTACTCCTTATTTATCTCTTCTTCGGTAACATCACCTGAAGCTAAAAACTCATACAGCGTTTCTAAATCTTCAAAAGCAGAATTTACTTCTTCAAAACTGCTAGTCCACAGTTTCTTAATTTTAATAAGCTTCATTGATTTCTCAGCTTCCTTGGGATTATCCCAAAAGCCTGACTGAGCAGATAATAGTTCTTGCTCCTCAATCTCTTCTAATTTCTTGTCGTAGTCAAAGATAGCCCCGCAAGGCTCTAACGCGGGCTTTTAAATCTTTTAACTGGTCTGTTGTCATAAAAAATAATATTGGTGAGCAAAGGTGAAAAATGGTGCGGTAAATAAGAAGGGATTGAGTGGATTTAGTTTGTTTTATCAGAGTCCAGAAAGGTTCTGGTAGAAGCTCAAAAGGTATTAATAGATTAAATTGAATGGCTAAGTTCTAAACAATACAGCTAAAATGCTTATATATTCCACTAAAACCG
>CAZZML010000499.1:0-2760 GCA_964654735.1 uncultured Roseivirgaceae bacterium
ACTGGCAGACACTTAAAATGCTCATAACAAATATTCATGAATTATTCAGGCTAAATAGATTGAAAATTGTCAGCTAACAATTTTCAATTGCAAAAATATGATGAACTACCAACAAACTTTAGATTACTTGTATAATAACCTGCCCATGTACCAACGCATTGGACCTGCAGCCTATAAAGTTGATTTAGGTAATATTGTGGAACTAATGAAAGAGCTTGGCAACCCTCAACATACATTCAAGTCGATACATGTGGCAGGTACTAATGGTAAGGGAAGCTCTTCGCATATGCTCGCTTCTATATTACAAGAGGCAGCCTATAAAGTTGGTCTATACACATCTCCTCATCTAAAATCGTTTACTGAGCGTGTGCGCATAAATGGTACTGAAATAGCTGAACAAGAAGTTGTGGAATTTGTAGAAGAGGTAAAACCACTAATTGAGAAAATTGCACCTTCCTTTTTTGAAATTACCGTGGCCATGGCTTTCAAATATTTTGCTAACAATAAAGTGGATATTGCCATTATCGAGGTTGGGTTGGGAGGTAGGCTCGATTCTACCAATATTATTACTCCCGAGGTGTCGCTAATAACCAATATTGGACTTGACCATCAGGCATTGCTTGGAGATACCTTGAAAAAGATTGCTTATGAAAAGGCAGGCATTATTAAGAAAGATGTGCCAGTTGTTATTAGCCAAAGGCAAGAAGAAATACAATATGTATTTGAGAACATCGCAATTAATGTTGGTACTGAATTAAGTTTTGCATCAGATCATTATATTATTGAACAAGCCAATTCAGAGCGATTTAATGTCATTAAATCAGGAAAGGTTGAAATTGAAGGGTTAAAACTAGATTTAAAAGGGAATTACCAACGGCTTAATATTCCTGGTGTTTTAGATACAGTTGGTAAATTGAGGGAGTTTAATATAGCTGAAAATCATATTAAGAACGGACTCGAACATGTGATACAAAACACCGGATTAAAAGGTAGGTGGCAAGTTCTAAACAAGGAACCATTGATAATCTGTGATACTGGGCATAATATTGATGGTGTTAACATGATTATTGATCAATTAAGCCAGTATGACTTTGAAAAATTACATATTGTTTGGGGTATGGTAGAGGATAAATCAATAGATGAAGTGCTTACCTTGTTACCTGTAGAGGCTCAATACTATTTTTGTGCTGCTGATATACCAAGAGCTAAGAATGCAAAGCTTTTAGCCAACCAAGCCTCAGAATTTAAACTTAAAGGGAAAGAATTTGACAATGTTTCTGAAGCTATTGCCGATGCTAAAAAAAATGCATCCGAAAACGATTTGATTTTTATTGGAGGCTCTACTTTTGTAGTAGCTGAAATTGAGGGATTATAAAACCTATTTTTCCATTCCGAGAAACGATAAATCTTCTAGGAAATGAAAATATATTGTGACTAATATGAATCTTGATTACATAAAATAGGAAATCAAATAGTCTGATAAAAACACACATGCGTAGTAAAATACAACGATTTGCTGATATACAACAACGAGATAATTGCATCGAAATTGGCAAGCCAGCCTTCGATAAAATAAAAGGAAACTGGAACAGGCTCCAGTTTAAAAACACCAACCCCATTGCCATAGAACTCGCTTGTGGAAAAGGCGAATACACGATTGGCTTGGCTCGCATACTTACGGATATTAATTTTATTGGCATTGATTTAAAAGGAGAACGTATTTGGGTAGGCAGTGGACAAGCTATGGAAGAAAACCTAACCAATGTGGCTTTTTTGCGAAGTCATATTTTGGAGCTACCCAAGTTATTTGCTGCCAACGAAGTAAGTGAAATATGGCTTACATTTCCAGATCCAAGGCCTAAATTAAGAGACGAAAAACGGAGGTTGACACACCCAAGGTACTTGGCTATTTACAAAAATATTTTGGCTCCTGATGGCTGGTTTAAATTTAAAACAGATAATACGAATTTGTTTAAATATACGTTAGAAATACTATCAGAAAGAGATGATATTAAAGATTTAACCTATACTATGAACCTTTATAATTCACCTCTAAATGCAGAGCATTATGGTATTCAAACAAGGTTTGAAAAAAAATTTAATGAGGCAGGGGAAAATATAAAATACTTAAAATTTAAGTTCAAAAATTAAATAATTGCTAACATTTAGCTACATTTATCCATTTATAAAAATAAAAAAATGAAACGAATTAAATATATAGTAGGAATTATTAGTTTGGCTGCTGTTATTTCTTGCGGAGGAAACACAGAGCAAAAAGGAGAGGGGCAATCAGAAAATACACCAGTAGTTATACAAGAGGTGGAAACTGTAACAGAAACCACCGATTTTATGGCTGATAAAGGTATCGGGTCTGTAAGCTCAGTAAGTTTAGATGAATCTGTAAATGAAGAAATGGCAAAAGCAGGTGAGGTACTTTACAATCAGATGTGTAGTGCTTGCCATAAACCGGATGCAAAATTCATTGGGCCGCCTCCAAAAGGAATTTTAGAACGTAGATCACCGGAATGGGTGATGAATATGATATTAAACCCGCAAGAGATGCTTGAAAAAAATGAAACAGCCAAGGCATTATTGGCTGAATATAATAATGTGCCTATGACAAGTATGGGATTGACAGAAGAACAAGCAAGAGCTATATTAGAATACTTTAGAACTTTATAAAATTATTTTCCTGGCTAAACGCCATAAATAGTTAAGGTTAAACGCAATATTAATATTGGCTAAATGAAAAATTGGCTT
>CAZZML010000500.1:0-2754 GCA_964654735.1 uncultured Roseivirgaceae bacterium
AATGGTTGGCAATTGGAATGCGTAATAGATTATTCATGAATTATTCAGGTTAAGTATGAGACATTTAATTTTTATCATATTATTAACAGTTTCCTTTTTTGTACAAGGGCAAGATCTAAAGATCCAATTAGGGAGCAATACCATTGGAGAAAATCAGACCTTTACCATCTCCATTGTGTCGAAAAATGGCAATATAAAGTCGTATGATAAGTTTCCTGACATCAAAGGGTTTCGAAAACTTGGCACCTCATCGTCTAGCCAAACCAATATTGTAAACGGGAGGGTGTCTTCTACACATAGCATTATAATGAATTATAGTGCTTCTGACCAAGGAACTTATACCCTGCCACCCTTTGAAATTAACGCCAATGGTTTTCTGCTTAAATCACCCGGAACAACCATAACGGTTAAAGAAGCGGTGCAGCAACATAATAATTACTCCGACCCTTTTGATAGTTTTTTCGGAAGACGTAGAAGTGCCCCTACCGAATTTGTTGATATAAAAGAAGACGCATTTTTTGCCTTATCAACAGATAAAAAATCGGTATATGTGGGAGAAGGCTTTACCACTACTTTGGCATTTTATGTAGCAGAAGCTAACCGAGCACCATTACAGTTTTATGATTTAGGAAGGCAATTAGGAGAAATATTAAAGGTAGTGAAACCCGCCAGTTGTTGGGAAGAGAATTTTAGCATTGAGCAAATTAATGGGCAACGTGTGACCATCAATGGTAAGAACTATACGCAGTATAAAGTCTATCAAGGAGCCCTTTATCCGCTTAATAACGAAGACATTGTGTTTCCATCTGTTGGGCTCGATATGATTAAATACAAGGTGGCCAAAAACCCTTCCTTCTTTGGCCAAAACAGACAAGAAAGCCTTAAAAAGTTTAGAACAAAAACAGTGGTTGTTAAGGTAAAAGAACTTCCTCCACATCCTTTTAAGGACAAAGTGGCCGTAGGTAATTTTAAGCTGAGAGAAAAGATTGATAAAATAGACCTTAATACAGGCGAAAGCTTTAATTACGATTTTAATATTTATGGAGAAGGTAATATAGCTGGAGTAACGGCTCCAATCATCGCAGAATCTGAAAATTTAGAATTATATCCGCCCAACATAAGTCAGCAAGTTAACAGATCAGGCAATAGAGTAACGGGTACTAAGGCATTTAATTATTACGGAATACCCAAAGAGCCAGGAACTTATAACCTCGGAAACCATTTTGAATGGATATTTTTTAACCTAAGAAAAGATAATTACGACACGCTAAAATCTAACGTGGTTCTTACTGTTACGGGAGAGAGTCGTAAAAATGAATCCATTATTTCCAATGATTTGGGTTCTTTTTACGATTTAATTGAGATTGAGAGCAATGAATTTATGTATCAAAATGACTGGTCTATTCTCAGAATTGCTATGAATGTCTTTATTTTGTTGGTCATAAGCATCTCAGCATTCTTGATTTATAAGTCAAGGGCTTAATCTAAATCCACTTAATGCCTGATAGGCAGTAAGTCTCATAATTATATCACGGATTATAATCTATTCGTGTTTCTTTGAGCCTTTGCGTCTTTATGGCGAATAAATATGAGCAATTCACTTGGAACCATTTTTAAAATAACCTCCTTCGGAGAATCGCATGGCTCCTCTATTGGAGTAGTGATTGATGGCTGCCCTGCTGGGTTGGTAATTGATTCTGACTTTATTCAGTCTGAACTTTTAAGACGCAGACCTGGGCAATCAAAAATTACTACCGCTCGAAATGAAACAGAAGCATTTGAAATAACCTCAGGAGTATTCGAAGGCAAATCTACCGGAGCACCCATTGCCATCATTATTGCCAATAGCGATGCTCGCTCTAAAGATTACGACCATAACGTAAAGGTGTATCGGCCATCGCACGCTGATTATACCTATCAGGAAAAATACGGACATCGCGACCACCGAGGTGGAGGCAGAACCTCGGCTCGCATAACCGCAGGTTGGGTAGCAGCTGGTGCTATTGCAAAGCAAGTATTAGCGCATAAAAGAATAAATGTACAAGCCTATGTGAGCCAAGCAGGTAAGGTAAAATTAAATACACCATATACCTCTTTAGATTTAGGCAAAACCGAAAACAATATTGTTCGTTGCCCAGACGAAGCAGTAGCCAATGAAATGATTGCTCTTATTGAAAAAACCAAGAAAGAAGGCGATACTATCGGTGGCGTGGTTTCTTGTGTGGCTACCAATATGCCTGTTGGCTTGGGAGAACCTGTGTTTGATAAACTTCACGCAGGGTTAGGTCATGCTATGCTTTCCATAAATGCCGTAAAAGGCGTGGAATTTGGCAGTGGTTTTGAAGGAGCCGCAATGAAAGGTTCTGAACATAATGATTTGTTCGAGTCCGGAGAAAAAATCTCCACTAAAACTAACCACTCTGGTGGAATACAAGGAGGAATTTCTAATGGCGAAGATGTGGTGTTTAGAGTAGCATTTAAACCTGTAGCCACCATTATGAAAGAGCAGGCCACCGTTGATGAGTTGGGCAATGCGGCAACCATCAAAGGTAAGGGGCGCCACGACCCCTGTGTGGTGCCACGAGCAGTACCCATTGTGGAGTCAATGGCTGCCATTGTGCTTGCCGACTTTGTATTGCGGGCACAAACTACTACTTTGGAGAATTGATAGTTTGTACGAATTTTATTTTTTATACTTAATAATCGAATTATGAAAAAAATGTCTTTGGTGGCCAAAATAGGTCTAGGAATGCT
>CAZZML010000501.1:0-2751 GCA_964654735.1 uncultured Roseivirgaceae bacterium
CGGGTGTAACCATTACCAAGCATTTGCCCGTAATGCCTTCTTCAAGTTTATCTTGGTTGAGGTTTGTATCTATCCCGGCTTTGGTAAGATCGTTCATATAAAAATGGCCATAGTCGTCATTGGCAACTTTACAGGAGTAAAACCCACTGCCTCCAAATTGGCTGAGACCAATCATCGTGTTAGCAGCCGAACCACCACCTTGTTTCTTTATTCGTTCTCCATCAATGGCTTTCACCATCTTTGTTTGGCGTTCTTCATCTACTAAGGTCATAACGCCTTTTTCGATCTCATTTGCTTTAAAGAATTCTTCTTCTACTTCAAATTCAATATCTACCAAGGCATTTCCGATGCCATATACATTATATTTTTTCATTTTCTTATAGTCAATTTAGGTAGGCAAAAATAGTGATAGTATTGATAAAACTTTCATCTAGGATTGTCATTCATCTACTACACTTGCCTTAGTTTAGAATGACGGAGTTGCTATATTTGAAAAATGTACGCCATCGTGGATATCGAAACAAATGGAGGTAGTTTAAAGAACTCCAAAATAACTGAAATAGCGGTGTATCGGCACGATGGCGAAAAGGTAGTTGACACTTTTATTACTTTAATCGATCCTGAAACCTACATCCCTCCATTCATCACACAGCTTACGGGCATTAGCAATGATATGGTGGTTGGAGCTCCTAAGTTTTATGAAGTTGCCAAGCAAATTATTGAGATTACCGAAGGTGCGATTTTTGTAGCTCACTCGGTAAACTTTGATTACACCATTACCCGGGCAGAGTTTAAAAAATTGGGATATGATTTTACAAGAGAAAAACTGTGTACAGTTAAACTTAGTAGAAAACTAATCCCACTTCAACCTTCATACAGCCTAGGCAAGCTAGCAGATAATTTAGGAATAGAAATTAATGGTCGGCACCGTGCAGGAGGAGATGCCGAAGCCACAGTTAAGCTATTTGAAATATTAATTGCGTTGGATACTAAAAAAATAGTATCAGGCAATATTAAGCCAAACGACCCAAAATTTGAAAATGCCAATATTAGTGCCGAGCAAATTAATATGCTTCCGCAAGAAGCAGGCGTTTACTATTTTTATAATGCAGAACAAGAACTAATTTATGTAGGGAAAAGCAAAAACATTCGTAAGCGTGTGATGACTCATATGCTTAATAGCCAAACAAAGAAAGGATTGGCTATGCGCAAAGAGATTGCTGATATAGATTTTGAAATCACGGGAAGCGAATTAGTTGCTTTACTCAAAGAATCCAATGAAATAAAAGAAAAAAAGCCGTTCTTCAATAGTGCTCAAAAAAGAACCTATTTCCAATATGGCTTGTTTACCGATCAACAATTAGATGGATTTATTAGGTTGGGAATGAGAAAAATTAAGGAAGGTTCATTGCCTTTAACCGCTTATGGCTCAAGAAAAGAAGGAATAGAACACCTCTATAAATTAAATGAAAAATTTAATCTTTGTCTCACACTAACTGGCTTAAACAAATCCAAAGGCGCATGTTTTCATTATAAAATTAAGCAATGTTATGGGGCTTGTATTGGTAAGGAACTTGCAGAAGATTATAACAAACGTGTGATGGAAGCGTTAAGTACCTTTAGGTTTACAATCCAAAATGTTTTTGTGGTTGACAAGGGTCGTTCACTGAATGAACGTACTATTGTGCAAGTTAAAGATGGCAGGTATGTGGGTTATGGATTTGCGCCTTTGCAAGTAATTAATAAAGGGGGAGGGTTAATAAATGAAGCTATTAAAACCTACCCAAACAACCGTGATGTACAGCATATTTTGAACACCTTTATTAATAAAGGAATTTACGAACGATTAATTGAATATTAACATGAAAAATATAGTCCTGTTTTTAGTAATTGCAATAAGTACAATCGGGTGCAAAGAATATGAAGAAATTCAATTTTTAGGTTTGCAAGATGTTAAAGTAAATGGTATTAAAGAGGGCAATTTGCTTATTAGCGCCAATGCTGCTTTCAAGAACCCTAATGATTTTAAAGGAAAACTAAAAAGTGCTAATATTTATGTTTTGTTTAAAGGAGCTACTTTAGCTGAAGTAACAAATGTAAATAAAATTTCAGTGGCTCCTAACTCTGATTTCAATGTTCCACTTTCTATGGAAATCTCCATAAGTAAATTACAAACTGGACTTCTTTCCAATTTAGCTTCATTAATTAGGAAAAAATCCGTTGAACTTGAATTTAAAGGTAATATTAAAGTAGCCAGTTTTGGTTTTACACAAACCATTCCTGTGAGCTATAAAGAAGATATTGAGTTTTAGTGGGTTGCCTCTTAAAATAGAATTGGTAAACTCTCTCCTGCTCTAACTAACCCATTAGCCAAACCGGTCAAAATATCAGTTACTGAAACCTCTGTCCAGTAGCTGATATTTATTCCTTGAAGGCTGCTTGGTCTCAACCCAGCAAATTCTAAAATCATTAGAAAAGCAGCAAGTGACGATACCAGCCCAATGCCAATGATTAAGAGTTGAATTACCTTAGGGTTGAGAGACAATGGTAATTGTTGAAAAGTAATTTTATGTCGACCTTTTGACCTTGAAAGCATGTTGTTTGACCGTGTTTGTTATATAGATGCGCCTTCTTGCCTGAAAGTTGTATAATGTTATAAAAATTTTGCATATATTTTGATAAACGGCTTAAAATGGGTCTAACCTGAATAATTCATGAATAATCTATTACGCATTCCAATTGCCTGCCATT
>CAZZML010000502.1:0-2746 GCA_964654735.1 uncultured Roseivirgaceae bacterium
TGATTTTACCCGATTACCCTCAATCAATTTACATCACCCAACAGATAGCAAACCTTTGTCTTTCAACCCCTACTCCATAGACCTGCCTGTGAAGGAAATTATTCCTGAAGTGCTTAGCCACCTCAAGCAAGAAACTACTTTAATTATTAATGCACCTGCAGGGGCAGGAAAAAGCACCTTATTGCCTTTAGCATTTTTAGAAGAGCCTTGGTTTGAGGGCAAAAAAATATTGATGCTGGAGCCAAGGAGGCTTGCAGCCAAAGCCATTGCACAGCGAATGGCCTATTTTTTAGGAGAACAAGTTGGCGAAACTATAGGCTATCGCATTAGGTTTGAAAACCGCACTTCAGCTAATACCCGTATTGAAGTACTTACCGAAGGCATCCTTACTCGTATGTTACAAAGCGATAATGAGCTTAAAGATGTCGCTATGGTCATCTTTGATGAGTTTCACGAACGAAGTATTCATGCAGATGTGGCCTTAGCACTATGTCGTGAATCGCAGCAAATATTACGCCCCGACCTTAAACTGCTCATTATGTCGGCTACGCTGGATATGCCACAGTTAACAAGATTGCTGGGTAGCAAGGCAGTTGTAAGCCAAGGGCGGTTATATCCTGTTGATATTAAATATGAAGGCGATACCGATATAATGACCCTCCCAGAGCAATGTGCTCGGGTGGTGATAAAAGCGGTAAAAGAAAACAAAGGTGATGTGCTGGTATTTCTACCAGGCCAGAGAGAAATTCTTAGAACACAAGAACTCCTGCAACAAAAACTAAAAGGCTTTGCTATAATGCCTTTATATGGCTCCTTGCCTATGAACCGCCAACAAGCAGCCATCTTTCCGCATAAAGAAGGTAAGCGCAAAATAGTGCTCGCCACCTCCATTGCTGAAACTAGTTTAACCATTGAGGGTGTTACCATGGTGGTAGATTCCGGCTTTGGACGAACTTCTAAGTTCGATCCCAAATCAGGTTTATCAAGGCTTCAAACTATACAAATAAGCAAAGACTCGGCCGACCAACGAGCTGGACGGGCAGGCCGACTGAGCCCGGGTGTATGTTATCGCATGTGGTCAAAAACCACGCACAGCAGAATGACAGAGCACCTTGTTCCTCAAATTATTGAATCGGACTTGGCTTCACTTGTGCTAGATATGGCCAAGTGGGGTGTTATGGACATCCATCAACTAACATGGCTTACACCACCGCCCAAAGGTGCTGTGTTGCAAGCAAGTGATACACTTCATGAGCTTGATGCATTAGAGAACGGAAAAATCACTCCACACGGAGTAAAAATGCTTAACCTTCCTTGTCATCCTCGTATTGCACACATGTTACTTATGGCCGATGAAGAAGATAATGTGGAATTAGCTGCTGATACCGCTGCTTTCCTAGAAGAGCGTGATCCTTTGGGCAAAGAAGCGGGCATTGATATTAATACCCGCATAGAAGCATTAAGACGTTACCGTGATCAAAATAGATCGGGTGGTAGGATGGCTCGCATTAATAAAGTGGCTCAATCATACCTCAAACTTTTTGATTTAGAAGAGGATAACAGACCAGTTGACCCTTTTGAAACAGGTGTTTTACTCACTTTTGCGTATCCGGAGCGCATTGCACATGCACGACCTGGCAATAATGCACAATTTCAGCTCTCCAATGGCAAAATTGCCGCTGCAGGCCATAAAGATGACCTTGCCCACGAGGCTTGGCTCGCTATTGCCCATTTAGATGCCCGAGACGGATTGGGTAAAATATTTATGGCTTCGCCTTTGAACCCAAAGGATTTGGCTTCTCTAGTTAAATCGCAAGAAGTAATTAAGTGGGATACCGAAGATGGTGGGCTTATCGCTACCCAAGACCTTAGAATAGGTAATATTGTGTTGCAATCAACCCCATTGCCGGAACCGGATCAAGCGCATCGAGTTCAGGCCATTAGCGAAGCCCTAAAGAAAGAAGGAGAGCAGTTATTGGATTTTAACGAGCAAGTAACCCAATGGCAAAACAGAGTACTCAGCCTTAAAAAATGGCGACCTAACGAAGGATGGCCTGATGTAAGTACTTCTACCCTATTAATGACTAATTATGAATGGCTCAGCCCCTATTTAACAGCTATTAAGAAACCATCTCAATTAAAGAAAATTGATTTAGTTACCGTTTTACAACACCACCTCAGCTTTGACAAGCAAAAGGAGTTAAACAAGCTGGCTCCAGCCAAGCTACAGGTACCAAGTGGTTCGCATATACAAATTAATTACCGACCAGATGGCATGCCTCCGGTATTGGCAGTACGCATTCAGGAAGTATTTGGCTTAGCCGAAACACCAAAAATTAATAATGGACAGGTCTCGGTCTTGCTCCATTTACTTTCCCCGGGCTTTAAACCGGTACAAATTACCAATGATTTAAAAAGCTTTTGGGCAGATACTTATTTTGAAGTTAAAAAGGAGCTTAAAAGACGTTATCCTAAGCATGTTTGGCCTAATGACCCTTGGAAAGAACAAGCCATTAGAGGGGTGAAGAAAAGGTGATTAAGGGTTGTCCGTAAATAAGGTTTACAGAATTGGCGAAATAATTTGACTCTTTCTCAAGGCGTAAAAACTGCGAATAGCCATAGCTACTTAAACCCGCATTATGCAATAGGGTTCGTAATGAGAATGCAAACTGCAATAAATCAGGAGTTTATATTCGCAAAGCACCCCGATAGCTATACGGGGCCGCTATGGTTAAGAAGATAAACT
>CAZZML010000503.1:0-2741 GCA_964654735.1 uncultured Roseivirgaceae bacterium
ATGGTTGGCAATTGGAATGCGTAATAGATTATTCATGAATTATTCAGGTTAGATAGAACTCAGATCTACAGTCCAATATTATAATCTCTGGCCATCACCCGAATATTATCTGATAAGCTTTTAAGCACTACATCAACGCTTGGCTTTTTTTCTTCTTTAAGTACCGATTGGCAGTCATTATATATCCTTCGTACCATTTCTTCTAGTTCGTAGCGGATTAATCTTTCGCGTTCTAAATCTTGTTTACACTCAAATCGTTCTGTTTCAATTTTATCTAATTGAGCCTCAAGCTTGATTATTTTATCATTTTCTTCCATCTTGTGCTAAATTTAAAATTTCTAAACTAGAAAAGAAATTAGTTTGCCCATAAATGGAATTAGAGCCAAATAAAATTGCTGACCTAGCATCCCAGTATATCAACAGTACCGATAGGCATCTGTTTTTAACAGGCAAGGCAGGTACAGGCAAAACCACATTTCTCTCAGAAATCAGAAAGAATACCTATAAAAATACTGTTGTAGCAGCACCTACCGGAATTGCCGCCATTAATGCTGGGGGAGTTACACTTCATTCGCTGTTTCATTTACCTTTTGGGTCTTTTGTGCCTGCCAATGGGGTGCAAGATGCCAATATAAACACACCACAATCGGTGTTGGCAAAGCTTAAGATGAATAGCTCAAAACGTAAATTATTACGTGAACTAGAGCTGCTCATTATTGATGAGGTAAGTATGCTTCGAGCCGATTTGCTCGATTGCATTGATGTGGTTTTACGAAGTATTAGAAGAAAAAGAAACCTGCCTTTTGGAGGTGTTCAATTATTATTGATTGGTGATTTACATCAGTTGCCACCCGTAGTTAAAAACTATGAATGGCAATTCCTTTCTAGCTATTATGCCTCTATGTTCTTCTTCGATTCAGTGGCTTTGAAGCAAAGTCCGCCTGTGTATATTGAGTTGGAAAAAATCTATCGTCAATCTGATCAAAAATTTATCGATGTGCTTAATAGGCTCCGAAACAGCAAGCTTACGACCAAAGATGCGGAGTTATTCAACAGTTATTATAACCCCGATTTTGACCCTGATGATAAGGACGGATATGTTCATGTGACTACTCATAATAGGAAGGCAGACATTGTAAATAATGATAAACTGGCCAAGCTCACTTCGAAATCACACAGCTTTAATGCCACAGTGCAAGGTGATTTTAACGAGAATATGTATCCTGCCTTGGAGAAACTTGAGTTAAAAGAAGGTGCTCAAGTAATGTTTATAAAAAACGACTCGGGTGAGGACAAACTCTTTTATAATGGAAAAATAGGCAAAGTTCTTACTATTGGTAAGGAAGAGCTAATTATTGATTGTGGAGAAGGAAAATTAATAGAGCTTGAACCTGCCATTTGGGAGAATATTCGTTACACGTTGGATAAAGACACTGGAGAGATAGGCGAAAAATTGATTGGTAGTTTTACGCAGTATCCACTGAGATTGGCTTGGGCGATAACCGTGCATAAAAGCCAAGGCTTAACGTTTGATAAGGCCATTCTTGATTTATCAGATGTGTTTGCACCTGGGCAAATGTATGTGGCTCTATCAAGGCTTCGTTCACTGGAGGGCTTAGTGCTTTCTAGCCCTATAAACCAATCGGTTTTTAAACAAGATAATGCCATTACCGACTTTGGTAAGCAAAAAACTTCATTCGAAAAATTAAAGTCTTCTATTTCTGGAGAAAGCAAACAGTTTTTAATAGGCTATATTACTAAAGCATTTAGTTTTGAGCAGCTAGTGCAAGAATTAATCTGGCATAAATCTAGTTTTACTAAAGGTGAGAACAGATCGGCTAAGCAGCAATACCTTTCTTGGACGGTAGATCTGATTGCAAAGGCACAACCTTTGAAAGAAGTTGGTGCAAAGTTTAATAAACAGGTATCTAATATTATAAATTCAGGTGAGCCTGACTTCCTTCAATTGCTCAATGACCGCTTGCAAAAGGCCACTGGTTATTTTAAGCCTTTGCTTGATGAGCTTTCTAAATTGGTGAAAAAACATTTAGACCTTCTAAATGAACGTAAACGAATAAAAGGATACATAACAGAAGTGAAAGAATTGGCGGCCTTGTTTAGTCAAAAAAATATAGGCATTCAAAAGGTGCAATTATTGGTTTCGGAAATGGCTGAAGGAAGGGCGTTAACAAACGATAAACTACAAAGTTTGTATAGCTCAGTACCTAAAGAAACGACTGTTTCTAAGAAGAAAAAAGATAAAACACCCACAAAAGAAATTAGTTATGTCAAATACAAAGAAGGCAGAACTGTAGAAGAGATTGCCAAAGAGCGAGGCTTTGTTGTGAGCACCATTATCGGGCACCTTTGCGAATATATTGGTGTAGGACAGTTAGAGGCAGCTGATTTTATCGATTCATATAAATTAAATGCCATTGTTGATGTTGTTGCTAAATTGGATAGTAGGCAACCTGGTGAAATTAAGCACGAGTTGGGTGATGAATATTCTTACACTGATATTAAGATTGCCTTAGCACATATATCTTCGATGGAATAGTTTTCCCATTCCGAGGAACGAGAAATCTTCTACTCGTTGTATGACTTTCTGATCTTATAAGATTCCTCGTTCCTCGGAATAAAAAGGAATATTATAATGAATTGTATTTTTGCAGAAGTTAGCAGGTGAATTAACCCGCATTATTCATTGGGGATTTGTAATGAAAGCCCTAAGTGCACTAAAA
>CAZZML010000504.1:0-2741 GCA_964654735.1 uncultured Roseivirgaceae bacterium
ACATGTCCTTTTTAGATAATACAAAAATGCTGTTCTAGTTAGAACTTAGCCATTATCATTAATGCTAGTGCCCAGTGTCCTTGCTGTAGTACCAACTGCCGTACCAGAATGTAGGCTAAGGCACCCTACTATAAACTGCAGTAGGTTTATAAGTTGTTTGCCAACTGTATTAGTTCACTAAGGAATATTGTTTAAATCTTACGCTAAAATGCGTAGTGTAAAGAATACTAATAAAGCGAACTAATATAAAAAATTATTGTATCTTTTGAGGTCTGGCTCGAATAGTAAAACCTCTAAAAATTGAACAGGCAGTTCAGAATGATTTGAAAATTATGTCAAGATCGAACAAATTGGACTATCACTATGTTATCCCGCATTATTCTAAAACTACATGAAGGTAAAAGTTACGATGAAGTTCAAAAAGAACTTTCGGTGGGTCGTGAAGCAGTAGCCAAATGAAAAATGCGGTTTTTGCAATTAGGTATCAAAAGGCATTAAATGAGTAAAGAACTAATCACTAAATTTTATACGGCATTCTCAGCATTAGATAGCACCACTATGGTGAGTTGTTATCACGATGAAGTTGAATTTACAGACCCTGCTTTTGGATACCTAAAAGGTGAACGAGCCAAGGCCATGTGGATAATGCTTTGCAAAAATGCACCAGACTTAAAAATTGAATTTTCAAAGATAGAGGCAACAGAAAGCACGGGTTCTGCTCACTGGAATGCCTCTTATACCTTCCGCAAAACTGGCAGGCATGTACTCAACAAAATAGATGCACAATTTGAATTTAAGGATGGTAAAATCATTAAACATACAGATTCGTTTGATTTACACAACTGGGCTAAGCAAGCCATTGGGTTTCAGGGTCTTTTGTTAGGTGGCACTTCTTTTTTTAAGAAAAAACTGCATCAACAAACCAATGGATTACTAGATAAATTTATAAAGGATATAAAATAATCAGGTTAGGTACAACGGCTATTGGCCTAAAGCAAAAAGGATTTGAAGTAGAAATATTTGAGGCAACATCAGAGTTTGGCAAAGGCAGTTCAGCCATAGCTAAGGGAGTACTTTTTAAAGAAGTAAGGGCAGCTTATACGACACAGTACATTAACTTACCACTAGTGGTATATGCCACCAATTCGTTCGAGTGATTTTATATCTTTAACGGTAAGCTTTCTTCCTTTCGACTCAATTAACCCCTCTTCTTTAAAGTCGTGTAATATTCGTATTAATGTTTCAGTAGCAGTGCCCACAATATTGGCTAAACTTTCTCGGGTTAAGCTAATATCAACAGAATTTGGTTCATCACTGTCATTTTTATACACATCTCTAAGCATTACCAAAGCAGCTGCCGTCCTTTCTCTTACAGGTTTTTGAGCTAAATCTGTAATTATTGCTGTCAAGCCCATTACTTCATTCGATAATTCTCCAATAATTTTAGAATGCAAAATTTTATCATTTTCAAATGCGTCCAAAAAATCAGATTTTGGAATATGGCAAGCCACTACATCTTCAAGTGCTTCCACTGATACATGGAATAGCGAATCTCCAAGCATAGCACGATAACCCACCAAATCACCTTCTTTAAGTACTGCGGTAATTTGCTCTTTGCCTTGTTGACCAAGCTTAAATACCTTTACCTTTCCTTCTTTAATACAATACACACCCATAGGACGGCTACCTTCATGGAGTAATAGCTGCCCTTTTTTATAGATATTACATGTTTTATTATTGCTTAAGGTATCTAAACAATCAAGGTTGACGCCTTTAAATCTCCCTTTATGCCTAACCTTACAATCACGACAGTGTGTGTGTTCGAAGCCCATATCATTCCATTTACTCCAAAAATAGTAATTAGAAGTAATGAAAAGATGAAAATTGATAAATATTACTGAGGGAACTTAAACTTTTTCATCAGGCAGTGTACCAAACACAATATCCCATAATTTAGTGGTTACGCCAAAAGCCTTTGTTTCAGGATACTTATAATGATGCAATGCATGAAATTTCCATAAACGGTTTATTGGGCCAAATTTTGGGGGCTTTAGTACATGCTGTAAGTAATGAAACGAAATGTAGCCTACATAGCCCAAAAGAAACCCAGGAAAAAAGATAAGGGCAAAATGAGCATTGCCAATTAGCCAAAAAATACCGTAAAAAAGACTATAAAAAATTGAGATAAGAATTAAAGCCGGTAATGGCGGCATAGCCAAACGGGTTGGGTCTTTAGGGTATTGATGATGAATTCCATGCCCCATGTGCTGAATTTTTAAAAGCCATTTTTTTTCGGTGTGCACATGGTAAACATACCGATGCACCCAATACTCAGAAAACGTCCAAAAAAGAACACCTGCAGCAAAGATAGGAATAAACGTTATGATGCTAAATTGCTGCAAGGCCAAGTACGAAACATACCCCACAATTAATAAGTGCATAGTTACAGGTATCGATATATGGGTTCTTGTAAATTTCTCCACAAAGCCATTTTTAAAAAGTGCATCTGTTCCTTTATCTTTTGGCTTAAGGTGCTCAGGTATTTTATCAAATTGTTTTTCCATGGTTTCTAATAATAGCTACAAAATAATTAATTCTAAGTTTTTTTAACAATGACTTACGTCAGTTTATACCTTAAATCCGCAAGGAAAATCGTTACTACTCAGCTATATGTTTTTGAAAAAACAGCCCTAACCTGAATAATTCATGAATAATCTATTACGCATTCCAATTGCCAACCA
>CAZZML010000505.1:0-2734 GCA_964654735.1 uncultured Roseivirgaceae bacterium
CAAAAACACTCCCCTTAGTCCCCTCTCGAGAGGGGATTTCTACACCTAGGGCTCATTGCGTAAAAAATCCTTCCTTGAGGGAGGTGTCCGCCAACTGGCGGACGGAGGGTGTTATTACTCCAGATAAACAAACATAATAACCAATAATGCTCCATTCAAAATTGTAAAATGAACTTGTAATCTGCACCTTTGCAGGTGATTAACAAAAATTACTTTTATGATTAATAAAAGATCCGTTTGGGCCTTCTTAGTATTGACTTCTGTGCTATTTTCCTCTTTTGCCTATTATGGTTGGCAAATAATATATACACCCAACTTGCAGGTAGCTAAGGAAAAAACCTATATTATGATTCCTATGGAAGGAGGCTTTGATGCGGTGAGAGATACCCTTTATAAATATGGTATTGTACAAGATGTGGTTTCCTTTAGTTTTATTGCCAAACTTATGAATTATACCGATGCCGTAAAACCAGGCATTTATGAAATAGAGCCCAATATGACTAATATTGGCGCCATTCGATTGCTTAGATCTGGGAATCAGGTTGCCACGTTTGTTACGTTTAGTTATGGTAGAACAGTGGCAGATATAGCTGAACCCATGGCTAAAAACATTGCAATTTCTCCTGCTGAGTTTTTAGAAGCTGCTGATAAATATTCAGAATCAAACCCAGATGGATTTACAAAAGAAACCATAATCGGAATGTTTATACCTAACACCTATCAGGTGTACTATACTATTTCACCACAACAATTAGTAGAAAAACTAAACAAAGAATACCATGCTTTTTGGAATGATGAGCGAATTTCAAAAGCCAAAGAATTGGGGTTGTCACCTAAAGAAGTAAGCACATTGGCTTCCATTGTACAAGCCGAAAGTGTTATGGGAGATGAGTCTCCAATAATTGCAGGCCTATATTATAACCGATTAAAAAGAGGTATTCCGTTACAAGCAGACCCCACATTAATCTTTGCTTCAGGAGACTTTACCATTAAACGAGTACTTAATAAACACAAAGAAATAGATTCACCTTATAATACGTATAAATATGTAGGTTTGCCTCCAGGGCCTATTAACATGCCAAGCATCCAATCAATAGATGCGGTTTTGAATTACGCAACCCATAACTATATTTATATGTGTGCTAAGGAAGACTTTTCGGGCTATCATAATTTTACTTCTAGCCTAAGCCAACATAATGTGAATGCGAAGAAATATCAACGAGCCTTGAGTGCAGAAATACGAAAAGGGAAGTTATTAGAAAACCAATCATTAGAAAATAGGTAATATGTTTTTTGCAGAAACTTCGCTTCGTGTACGATATGTAGAAACTGACCAAATGGGCTATTCGCATCATAGCAATTATATTATTTATTATGAGTTTGGCCGTGTAGAAGCATTACGCAGTTTGGGAATGAGCTATAAAGAACTGGAAGACTCTGGGGTTATGATGCCTGTTATAGATAGTGGCTCTAAGTATTTAAAACCTGCCCTTTACGATGATGAGATTAAGATTCAAATTACAGTACCTGAACTGCCTATGGTGAGGATGAAGTTTGAATACAAACTATTTGTAAAAGAGGTGCTCATCAATGAAGGATATACCACGTTAGCTTTTGTAAATATAGAGTCTGGCAGACCCATACGTGCTCCAGAATCTATGATGAAATTATTAAGACCATTTTATGAGTAGCAATAAAAGTCAAGTGATTGTTTACTTAAAAAACCATCCGGTTTTAGAGCATATTGTGCTTCTTTTAAAACAAATTAGGTTTAGAGGGGATAAAATATCACTTTACTTTTTGATAAAAACCTTTTTTCAGAAGGTCCAAAAAGATGAAATCTTAGAACGTGCCAATGCGGTGGCTTTTAGCTTTACGATGTCAGTGTTTCCAGCCGTACTATTTTTATTTACGCTAATTCCATTTATTCATAATTTTATTCCTTCTGTAAATAGTGCTTCTATTATGGAGTTTATGGGTACCCTAATGCCGCCAAGCATATTCGAAACGGTAGAGGCCACAATTCAAGATATTGTAAGCCATTCTCGTGGAGGGTTACTAACTTTTGGAGCCTTATTGGCATTGTTTTTAGCAACCAATGGAACCATGAGTTTAATGGTAGCATTTAGCAGCAGATACCAAACCATAAAAAAAAGAGGATACCTTAAAATGCGCTTAATTGCTATTGGATTAACCTTGATTATGGCATTTGTACTGGTTCTAGCTATTTTACTACTTATTGGTGGGCAAATTGGCATCGATTATTTAGTAGAAGTGTCCTTTTTTGATATAGATAGTTATGTTATTTATTTAGCTAAGTTCGTACGGCTGTTGGTGCTTTTTATAGTCTTTGCCATTGCTATTTCTTCTCTTTTTTACTTTGGCTCTGAAGTGCATCAAAAATGGAGTTTTTTCTCATACGGTTCTATTAGTGCTACGGTTTTAACTCTGAGTGTTTCTTATATTTTCTCTACTTATATTTCCAACTTTGGCACATACAATAAGCTATATGGCTCTATTGGAGCCATGTTGGCTCTCATGTTTTGGATTATGCTTGTTTCCATTATTTTACTAGTTTGCTATGAAATTAATGCGAGTGTACATCATGCTATTCAACTCACAAAGGATAAGCAGAAGCATCATATCCTAGAGGAAGAGTAGTGGTTTATTTAAAACCTAACGGCTAAGTTCTAATTAATACAGCATTTTGGCAACTATTTTTCCTTTGTGAATT
>CAZZML010000506.1:0-2733 GCA_964654735.1 uncultured Roseivirgaceae bacterium
ATGGTTGGCAATTGGAATGCGTAATAGATTATTCATGAATTATTCAGGTTAGATGTAAGACTCGGTCTCTTTTGCATTATATTTTTGATGATAAATTAAATTTTATTAAATTTCATTCTATAAAATTCATTAATTTACATTTGAGACATCAGCTACTCTTTATTGTCTAATATCTAACATCTCCGCATGCTAACCAAGCTTACCATACAAAATTACGCCCTCATCGAATCGCTTGAGATGAAACCTGCAACAGGGCTTAATATTATTACAGGTGAAACAGGAGCAGGTAAATCGATTATGTTGGGAGCCATTGGGTTATTATTAGGCAAAAGAGCAGACACTAAAGTACTTTTGAATGAAGGGAAAAAATGTATCATCGAAGGTGTATTTAACATTTCTGCCTATGACCTAACTCCTATTTTTAAGGAAGAAGATTTGGATTATGAACACGAGACTTCCATTAGAAGAGAAATAACACCCGCAGGTAAATCTCGAGCTTTTGTAAACGATACTCCTGTTACATTAGAAACCCTTAAAAAATTAGGAACCTTTTTAATGGACGTTCATTCACAGAACGAAACCTTACAATTAGGAGCTGCTAACTTTCAACTCGATATAATTGATGCTTTTTCGGAAAGTAAAGAATTGGCCAAATCGTACCAGGTATTATTCACTGATTTTAAAGAAAAAGAGAGGGCATATAACCAATTGCTGCTTGATGGTGATACACTTAAAAAAGAAGCAGACTATCATACTTTTTTATTAAACGAACTCGCTCAACTTAACCTTAATGCACAAGAACAAGAATCATTAGAAGAAGAGCTTAAAGTGTTAGAAAATGCTGAAGAGATAAAACAAAAGCTAAATGAAGCAATTATAAGTTTAAATGATACAGAATTTGGAGGCTTAGAGAGATTGCAATCTGTAAAGTTAGCTCTTAAGCAACTTGCAAGTTATGGCCCTCAATTTGAAAAATTGGATAACCAGTTTGAGCAAGCCTTTATCGAATTAAAAGAACTTGTACGAGACCTAGAAAATGAAGAAGATGGCGTTTCTGTTGATTTTGAAAGAACAGAGGAAGTGCAACAACGATTAAGCACCATCTATCAGTTGCAAAAAAAGCATCAAGTAAATTCCATTGAAGACTTGCTCAAAATTCAAGAATCATTAGAGGAAAGAAGCTTTGCTGCTAATAATTTGGATGAGGCTAAAGAAAAAGCAAAAGCTCTGGTTGATGAAGCTGAACTTGAAACCAATAAATTAGCCACGCAATTGAGTACAAAACGACTAAAAAGTCTTCCTATATTTACTAGTTCTATAAAATCACTTCTTGCTCCTCTTGGAATACCAGATGCAAGCATTACCATTAATTCTGAGGTTAAGTTATTGAGTTCAAGAGGTATAGACGACCTTATGATTCTATTTAGTGCTAATAAAGGAGTAGCTCCTCAATCACTAAAGCAGGTAGCTTCAGGTGGCGAATTTTCTAGATTAATGTTTTGTATTAAATATTTATTAGCAGATAAAACCGCATTGCCCACTATTGTATTTGATGAAATTGATACAGGAATCTCAGGTGAGATTGCCTTAAAAATGGGAGGAATGATGCAGCAAATGGCTAAGAATCATCAAGTAGTAGCCATTAGCCATTTACCGCAAATAGCCGCCAAAGGTGACGCACATTATTATGTATTTAAAGACAACTCCTCCACCCGAGCCATTAGTAGCATTAAAAAACTATCGAATGAAGAAAGCATAGAAGCCATTGCCAAAATGATTGGCGGAGATAAAGCCTCTGAAAATGCGTATGAAAGTGCTCGTGAATTAATGCAGAATCAGGCATAAAAAAACCCTCCGAACTGATAGCAATTAAGTCTATCGCTCAAAGGGTTTTACTTCTATTAGTTGGCTTGTTGATTCAAAAGAACAGACATTATCCTAATTTACAAGAATAAAATCGATGAGCTGCATAATTTAGGGTTGAGTTACAACTAGTGTTGTGTTAATAGTATATTAACACAACACTAGGCTTGATTAATAGCTATTTTGTTTATAATTTATGAAGCTGTTAGCAACAAGCAAAACAGAACTCTGAATTCAAAAACTGAAATATGAAATTTAGAAAGGCAACAGAGAAAGATATTTCAACAATTGTGGAAATGATTGCTGATGATGAACTTGGAAAAGAAAGAGAAAATTTTCAAAACCCTCTACCAAACGAATATCTGAAAGCATTTGAAAGAATAAACTCTGATGAAAATCAAGAATTGATTGTTGTAGAAAACAAAAACTCTGAAATTATTGGAACGTTACAACTGACTTTTATTCAATATTTGACTTATCGTGGTGGAGTAAGAGCACAAATTGAAGCGGTAAGAATTAGAAAAGATAATAGAGGGGTTGGACTCGGAAAAATAATGTTTGATTGGGCCATTAAAAGAGTAAAGGAGAAAAAAGTACATTTACTTCAACTAACAACAGATAAGAGAAGGCCAAAAGCCATCAAATTTTATGAAGATTTAGGTTTCAAACAATCACACGAAGGAATGAAAATGCATTTTAAATAAGAATAGCCCGTTGCTAACAATGGTTATAGTTAATACGGATTTTAGTGCCTGCGGCCTTTAAGCTTAACCCAAAGCAAAGTGTTTTGAATAAAGTCCGAAAAATTAAATAGGTTGGCTAAGTTCTAAACAATACAGCTAAAATGCTTATATATTCCACTAAAACCGT
>CAZZML010000507.1:0-2730 GCA_964654735.1 uncultured Roseivirgaceae bacterium
CTACATACAACATTTATAGTAACTATGGTACTAATTACTTTAGTTACAACAGCTTATTTAGTTTATACGGGTTATACCTATTACAATACATCCTTAGAAGAGCGGTTTTATCATGCACATCATAACTGGTTTAAGCCAAGTGGATTGTTTGGTCAAGGACTTGGTATTATAGGTACATTTATGATTGCTTTTGGGGTAACCATTTATATTGCAAGAAAACGGTACAATTTCTTATCTAAATATATACGTCTCAAGTATTTATTAGAATTTCATATTTTTCTATGCACCTTAGGACCCATTCTTATTCTTTTTCATACCGCTTTTAAATTTGGAGGTATTGTATCAATTGCTTTTTGGAGTATGGTTGCTGTTGTGTTGAGTGGTGTTGCAGGACGATTTATTTATATACAAATACCACGAACCATTGAAGGAAGAGCATTAAGTCTAAATGAAGTAAAGAATATGAAAATTGATTTAACAAATGTGCTCAACGAAAAGTTTAAAATAGATACGAATATCATTCAACTTTTTATTAGTTATTCTAATGATGAAAAGCCAAGCACTCAAACATCTATAAGGAATCTAAGAAAAGTACTTAAAAATAATAAATTGCCCAAAGCTGAAAGGGTTTCCATTCTTAAAATGGTCAAAAATGAAAAAACCCTTACTAGAAAAATTGCACGATTAGAGAAAATGCAACAGCTATTTAAATATTGGCATGTTGCTCATATGCCCTTTGCCTTAATAATGCTTGTTATTGTTGTTATTCATGTAGCAGTTACTGTGGCATTTGGATATAAATGGATATTCTAATGGAAGAAGTATTCTTAGAACAAATAATAATTTATGGAACTGTGTTTATACTTTGTATTGGCACCGTCTATTTTTATCTACGCAAGAAAAAGGTAAAATCAATTAAAACTGAAAAGAAAGTGGCTGTTGCCAAAGAAGAAGGACTATTCGAACCTGTGTCTTTATATCCACATATCAACCTGAATGCTTGCATAGGTGTTGGAGCCTGTATAACAGAATGTCCAGAAAAAGATATTTTAGGTATTGTAGATGGTATTGCAACAGTAATAAACACTTCTAATTGTGTAGGGCACGGTGCTTGTTTTCATGCTTGCCCAGTGGAAGCAATTACACTGCGTATTGGTACAGAAACAAGAGGTGTTGATTTACCACATGTAAGTGAAAATTTTGAAACAAATACAAAAGGGATTTTTATTGCCGGAGAATTAGGAGGTATGGGATTGATTAAAAATAGCGTAGAACAAGGTCAACAGGCAATGAAAAACATTGTTAAAAATAAAAAAACTTCTAAACAAAATGTATTAGACGTGGTAATAATTGGAGCTGGTCCTGCAGGTATATCTGCTACTCTATCAGCTAAAGAACATGGCTTGTCAAGTATTACATTGGAACAAGACTCTTTAGGTGGTACTGTTTATACATTTCCTAGAGCAAAAATAGTGATGACTTCACCCATGAATTTACCATTATATGGTAAAGCAAAATTATATGATACTTCTAAAGACGAATTATTACAATTATGGAATAAGATAATCGCTGAACATGATTTGAAAATTGTTGAAAACACCAAAGTTGAACATATCACTCCTTTACAAGACAATACCTTTAAAGTAGTAACGACTAGTGGAGATGAGTATATATGTAATAATGTATTATTAGCAATTGGACGTAGAGGCACTCCAAGAAAATTAAATGTGCCTGGTGAAAATTCTCAAAAAGTAGCCTATCGCCTATTAGAACCAGAACGGATATCTGGTAAGAGAATAGTTGTTGTAGGTGGTGGAGATTCAGCTGTTGAATCTGCTATGTTATTAAAGGATGATAATGATGTTATCCTTTCTTATAGAAAAGATAAGTTCGCAAGAATTAAACCTAAAAATAAAGAGAAAATTGATGAAGCATTGGCTGACAAAACACTTACAGCCATATTCAACTCTAATATAATCTCTATCAATGAAGAATCAATTATGATTAAAGTTGATGGTGAAGAAAAACCAAAGCGATTAGAAAATGATCAGATATTCATCTTTGCAGGAGGTGAAATGCCAACAAAATTTTTACAAAATGCAGGTGTTGAAATTACAAAACGATTTGGACATATTATGAAAAAACACAACTAACGAATTTGAACAATTTTATAAAATATACACCTATCATATTTTTAATGTTTGCATCCATTAGCTACAGCCAAATATCGCCTGGCGACCTATCACAATCACATGCCAATTTGGAAGGTATGAGTAAGTGTACATTATGCCATGATCTTGGTAAAAAAGTATCTAATGCAAAATGTTTGGATTGTCATGATGATATACAGTCTCTATTAAATACAAAAAGCGGTTATCACGCAAACTCAACTGTTAAAAATAAAGATTGTTTTGAATGTCATAGTGAGCATCATGGTCGTAAGTTTGACATGGTACGATTTGATAAAGATAAATTTAATCATAATCAAACGGGGTATAAATTGGAAGGTAAACATGAGATAGTTGATTGCAGAAAATGTCACATTCCTGATTATATAGAAGATGCAAAAATTAAAAAAAGAGAAAATACTTTTTTAGGATTGGATGAGAAATGTCTTTCATGCCATGACGATTTTCATCAGAAAACAATGTCTGATGATTGTATGTCTTGCCATGATATGGAAGCGTTTAAACCTGCTTCAAAATTTGACCATGAAGACACTGATTATAA
>CAZZML010000508.1:0-2714 GCA_964654735.1 uncultured Roseivirgaceae bacterium
TCGTTCGGAAAACGGTTGGCAATCAGCTCTTTATAACTGGCTGCGCTATCGTACTTCCCTGCTTTAACATAGGAGGACGATAACCGGAGCGCAAAGTTAGAATAATTTTCGGGATTTGTTGATACAAACAAACTGTCTTTTAGCATTTTAATGCTTTCTGCTTCGGGCATTGCTTGATTAGCAAGGGCAATTTCTTGTCTTTTATTAGACTCATGGTGTTTATCAAAAAACCAATAAGTATCAAAAAATAGAATAACGGCAGCAATGCTTGCAGTTATTAGTATCGCTTTAAGCCAAATACGCATCTAATAGAAATTGTTAAGTTGATTTTAGAAAGCAACAAAAATAGAAGTTTAATATTCCTTATATAGTAGGGTTTTTGTCGTACAACTGCTTTGTATCTTGTCGCAATAAATTTGATAAGGTTTTGTACAGTTCAGAATTGTAATTGTAAAGTTTATGCGGTTGCTCAAAATATAGCTCAATGCTTACGGCAAAAAACTCATCCTCGTTTACAGAAGCATATTGTCGGTAGATAGTCTCTCCACCCCTTTTAATCTTGCTCATTTCTTTGTTAGTCAGGGCTTGCCATTTCTCCAATTCTCTTCGATCGAAAAAAGCATATTCTTTATTTTTAATCAGGTTTTCAAGCTTTAGAGCATGCGCCATTTCGTGGAGGCCTAAATTGATTCCATCGGTTGGGTTGGCAAATCCTTCTACAAAATGTTGCCAGCTAAGCACAATGGATTTGTGCCGAGGGTTTACTTCTCCCTTATGATATTTACGATTTATAGTTGAATAGTAATCATTGGGATAGATAAGTATTTTATCGAAATGCTTGAGTGTAATATCCGGAAGCCCAAATGTTAATTGCACGGCTGTGGCAGAAATTAAGGCTTTCATTTCATCCGTTACCTCATCTATAGTTCTAGGAATAAACTCTTTGGTGAAAAGAAAGTAATTAACCTTTTGTTCAAATATGGTTTTACTTTTAAGAGGGAGTTTTTGGTAGAACCTGTTATACTTTTCTATAGGCTCTTTATATTGAATATGAAGGGCTCTTTTTGATCTCCACTTTACTAAAAGCCCATCTAGCCCATAAAATTTATGGGCTAGAATAACCACTGAAATAATTATAAAAACATAAAAAATTACCACACTCGGTAATTAATTCTTGCGTAAAAGCTCCGTTAAGGAAGTGCTTTTCTCAAGCGTTGTCCTTACTTCTTCCATCGCTACTCGTATTTGCTCCATACTGTCACGGTCACGAATGGTTACGGTATTATCTTCCAAGGTTTGGTGGTCGATGGTAACGCAATATGGGGTGCCAATGGCATCTTGTCTTCGGTAGCGTTTGCCAATGGCATCTTTTTCATCGTATTGAGCGGTGAAATCAAATTTTAACTCATTAATTAACTCACGCGCTTTTTCGGGTAAGCCATCTTTCTTGGTTAATGGTAATACTGCTACTTTAGTTGGAGCTAATGCAGGAGGAATATTTAAAACGATTCGCTCTGAGCCATCCTCCAAGGTTTCTTCGTTATAAGCGGCAGAAAGCACTGCTAAAAACATTCGGTCGAGGCCAATAGACGTTTCTACAACATAAGGCACATAGTTTTTATTTTCTTGCGGATCGAAGAACTGTAATTTTTTACCAGAATGATTTTCATGAGCCGTTAAGTCAAAATCTGTTCGAGAGTGAATACCTTCTAGTTCTTTGAACCCCATTGGAAAATCATATTCAATATCAGCCGCAGCATTGGCGTAGTGCGCCAAGTTTAAATGATCGTGGAAACGGTAGCTATTTTCACCTAATCCTAGAGCTTTATGCCATTTCATTCGCTTTTCTTTCCATTTTTCGTACCAGTCAAGTTCATCTCCCGGTTTTACAAAAAACTGCATTTCCATTTGCTCAAACTCGCGCATTCTAAAAATAAATTGTCGTGCGATTATCTCGTTTCTAAAGGCTTTACCAATTTGTGCAATACCAAAGGGTAGCTTCATTCTAGCCGATTTTTGCACGTTTAGATAATTAACAAAAATACCTTGTGCTGTTTCTGGGCGTAAGTAAATGGTACTGGCATCTCCGGCAACAGAACCTAATTCGGTAGAGAACATTAAGTTAAATTGCCTTACATCGGTCCAGTTTTTAGAACCAGACACAGGGCAAGAAATGTCTAAATCTTCAATTAGTGTTTTAAAGTCGTCATAGTTTTGGGTATCGATGGCTTCTTGCATTCGCTTTTCAATGTTGGCAATTTTCTCTTTATAGCCAACCACTCTGCCATTCGTAGAAACAAACTCTTCTTTATTGAAAGCATCTCCAAAACGCTTGGCTGCTTTGGCCACTTCTTTGGCAATTTTACCTTCAATTTTAGCAATATGGTCTTCTACCAATACATCGGCACGGTATCTTTTTTTAGAATCCTTATTATCAATTAATGGGTCGTTAAAGGCATCTACATGGCCCGAGGCTTTCCAGGTAGTTGGGTGCATAAAAATAGCAGAATCAATGCCCACAATATTTTCATTCATTTGCACCATTGCTTTCCACCAATATTGTTTGATATTATTTTTAAGCTCAACCCCATTTTGACCGTAGTCGTACGTGGCTGCAAGCCCATCGTAAATTTCGCTTGAAGGAAAAATAAAACCGTACTCTTTTGAGTGCGAGACGATTTTTTTCAAAAGATTATCATCATTTTTTGCCATAG
>CAZZML010000509.1:0-2707 GCA_964654735.1 uncultured Roseivirgaceae bacterium
TATTTAGCACGAAAATGCCATTTTCTTCACTCATTACTTTTTCTGAAGAGATAATATCCCTATTTGTAAAATCATATCCAACTATGTTAAATACTCCATATTTTTTAAGGAGTTCTTCCACAATGTTACTCGAAAGAGAATACTTTGTTTTATATAAAACATCGTCTAAATATACGAGTGTTACAGATTTTATGGAAGAGGAGTGTAACCTGTTTTTTGGATTTTTAATAATATAGAATTTAGCTCGGTCATAGAAAAATTTTCCGTAGAGGTTTTCTGCATTACCAGTACTCGTTGGTGTTGTGGCTTTAGTGTTAAGTGTAAGTAGTTGTATCGGAACCGTTTTCTTGTTAAAATTGTTAGGTTTTACCTTGATTTTAGGAGGCTTTATAATTGGAGTTGAATCTTCAAAATCAGCTTTTTCATAAGAAAAAGCACCTAATACTAATAATAGGGTAATTATAACAAAGGAGACTATTTTTCTATTTGGGCTCAGTAGAAGCAAATTTAGTTATGCAATACAATCATAACTAAAAATTTCGTTATAACTTATTCTTGCAATAACAAATCCATATCTTTTAGTAATTTATCAACGGCTTCTTCATCGGTACCATCATAAACGCCCCGGATTCTCCGTTGTTTGTCAACCAAAACAAACTTTCCGCTATGCTCAAAACTACCATCATCGCGCACACCAATATAATAGCTGGTTTGCGCCATATTATAAATAGAATCTTTAATGCCTGTAACAAAATGCCATTTACTGCTTTTTACGTCCAGTCGTTTAGCATAGTCTTTTAACACAGTAACATTATCATATTCAGGGTCGATGGTGTGTGATACAATTCCAACCAGAGGATTGTCTTCATATTTTTCATAAATCCGTAGCATTTGCACTTTCATTAATGGGCAAATACTGGGGCAAGAAGTAAAAAAGAAATCGCTTACATATATTTTGCCTTCAAAGGTTGTATTGGTAATTAGGCTGCTATCTTGATCTATAAAAGCAAAATTCTTTACAGAATGATAAATCGTATCTGTACCGGTTTCGGTATCGATATACTCGTGCCTGCCTAAAATAGGCAATTTTTTAGTCTCATGATGGCTGCAAGCTGCAAGGGTAAGCATAAGTGCAAAAGAATAAATTAGTTTCATTTGTAATAGAATATTAAATGCAGTGCAAACTTAAATCAATGCATTGTTTTATTACTTAAATTATTGAACATCAAATTTTAATTGGAGGCAAGTTTTAACTGAATAATTGCGGGAATTATCCCAATTTTTGGTAGGCAGGTGAACTTTTATCATGAATAATTGTTATTTTGAGTATGATCAAACACTGCCTACTTTTGCTTACTGTTTTTGTACTTATAAATAGTACACTCAGTTTCTCTCAAGATTTAAATCTGCAGAACATAACACCCTCTTCTATAATGAAAAGAGGGCAGGTTGAAATTAAGCTCTTTAATAATTTATATACGCAGGAGGCTTTTTATAATAGTTCTTCTGAAAAACAAGAGATTGGATTTAGAGAAAATTATTTTACATCGGCCAATTACTTTCTTATTGGGGTTAACTCATGGTTAAATGTGGGTGGAGAAATTTGGATAAATAATGTTAAACGAAACACCGACCCTATTCAAAAAAGGACAGCGGTTGGCTATGTGGCTCCAAAAATAAAAATTGCTCCATTTAATTCCTTAGAACGTTTTTCAATTACATCAACCTTATTAATTCCTGCTGCAAAGGATATGCAAGGAGGAGGCGACCCCAATCAGCCATTTTTAGCTTTTGATAACACTATTTGGGTAAATCAATTATTTTACGACCAAAACCTGGGGCAAGATTGGCAAGTATTTTTTGAACTGAGTGGTTGGATGTATTTTAAAAAATCGAAAGTAGAAGAATCTGATAACTTCTTTCGATTGCCTGCCAAAGCCATATTTAGTTATTTTCCCACGCACAGAATTACCTTGTATGCACTCACTGAGTTAATGACCCAACTGGGGCAAGCTAATTTTGTTGATAGTTATTATTTGCAGATGGGGCCTGGTGTTAAATATCAGTTAGTGCCAGGAAAACTTGAGGTTGAAGGACTTTATACCAATTTTTTAGCCGGAAAAAGCCAAGGGGCAGGGTCAACGTTTAATTTGGGGTTAAGAATTATCCGTTAGACTTCACCCAAATCTCATAATCTTCAATCGTGTCAATATCCATTAAAGGCTGGAGCATGACCTCTTTCATCTGTAGCAACAAGTTTCCAAGGCATCTTTTAACACATTAAGGTGGCTCCATTTTTTACCTAAGAACAACTCTTTTGGAACATGGTTTTTCAAAGGCTACTAAATAATATCCACCATCAATAGAAGACCCAAATACAATGTCATTATGCGAGTAACTGATGAGCCTTTTCAATTACATCTGCTGTTAATTGAGGGGTATCTGTACCTATTTAGGCACACATTGGTAGAAGAGGTAATTTCGCTACTTAATGCATTAAACATTCGTTCGCCCAAATCGCCTCCTTTTTGTGAGTAATCTGCCTGCATCTCATTTTCTAATGACCAATATGTTTTTACTATGGCCGTGGTTTTATAGGCAATGTCTTGGGTACTTTTTAGAAGGTTTTTGTAAATGTGAAGTGTATTTTCGTTTCCTAACCTGAATAATTCATGAATAATCTATTACGCATTCCAATTGCCAACCA
>CAZZML010000510.1:0-2701 GCA_964654735.1 uncultured Roseivirgaceae bacterium
CGAAGTAATTGAACGTATAAAAGATGAGAATCTAAGAACCTATGTTCAAGAAATTTTCCATACTAAAATAGACGGGTAAAATGGAAACTGCCATCAAACAATCATCGTTAGATATTGCTGCCATCCGAGCACAGTTTCCTGTGTTGGCTCAAGAAGTAAATGGCTACCCCCTCACCTATTTTGATAATGCAGCTACTTCGCAAAAACCTCTTAGGGTGATTGAAGCACTCAACCAATATTATAGTGCCTATAATTCTAATATCCATAGAGGCGTTCATTCTTTGGCTGAAAAGGCAACAAATGCCTATGAAGCTACTCGCGCATCCTTGCAAAAATTTATAAACTCTGCCGAAAAAGAGGAGATTATCTTCACTAAAGGCACGAGTGAAAGCATTAATTTAGTTGCCGCTACGTATGGCAGGCAAAACATTGCCAAAGGTGATGAAATTATTATTACAGGCTTAGAGCACCACTCCAATATTGTGCCTTGGCAAATGCTTTGCGAAGAAAAAGGTGCAGTACTAAAGGTTGTACCTATTTCTGATAAAGGTGAAATTGATATGGAAGATTTTAAAGCCTTGCTCTCAGATAAAACGAAGATTGTTTCCGTAGCTTTTGCTTCCAATGCGCTAGGCACAATCAATCCTGTGAAGGAAATTATAAAATCTGCCCACAGTGTAGGAGCAGTTGTGTTATTAGATGCCGCTCAGGCAGTTGCCCACCTCGAAGTAGATGTGCAATCACTTGATTGTGACTTTTTAGCTGCTTCTGCACATAAAATGTATGGGCCAACAGGAGTTGGTTTTTTATATGGAAAGCGGCACCTTTTAGAGGAAATGCCTCCCTACCAAGGTGGTGGAGAAATGATTAAGGAAGTTACTTTTGAGAAAACCACATATAACGATATTCCATTTAAGTTTGAGGCAGGTACCCCAAATATTGCTGACATTATTGCGCTAAATGAAGCTATTGGCTTTATTAATGACTTAGAAAAAGAGCATATCCGAAGCTATGAAGACGACTTACTAGCGTACGCTACTGAAAAGCTAGAAGCCATTGATAAAATAAAGCTTATTGGTACTGCTAAACAAAAAGTAGGGGTTCTTTCTTTTATTATTGAAGGGATGCACCCCTTTGATGTGGGTATGATGTTAGATGCCAGAGGAGTTGCAGTACGTACAGGCCATCATTGCACCATGCCTTTAATGGAGCGATTCGGACTAGAAGGAACTATTAGGGCTTCTTTTGCTGTTTATAATACGTTTGAAGAAATTGATACGATGGTTGCTTCCTTACAAAAAATTACGAGTAGAATCAACTAATGACAGCCGTAGAAGAAATACAAAATGAAATTATCGAAGAGTTTGAGCTCTTGGCAGAAGACCGTGAGTCCACTATTTTTTACATAATGGAATTGGGTCAAAAATTGCCTCCAATGGATGATTCGCTGAAAACAGAAGAGAATATTATTAAAGGCTGCCAGTCGAAAGTATGGCTTACATCAGAATATAAGGATGACAAAGTGTATTTTACGGCTGATAGCAATACCGATATTACCAAAGGCTTAATCAGCTTGTTGATACGGGTTTTATCAGGTCAAACACCTGATACCATTTTAAACACGGAACTCAACTTTGTTGAGAAAATTGGTATGGGGCAAGTAATTGGCTCCCAACGATCGAATGGATTTAATTCGATGATAAAACAAATGAAATTATATGCGCTTGGGTATCGAGCTAAAGCACAGATGAATGGATAACATGGAAAAGGAAGAAATATCTAATAAAACGAACGAACAAGCCTCTGAAGTGGAAGAAGTTTCGATGCGAGATAAAGTATTGGAAGCCATTAAGCAGGTCTATGATCCTGAGATTCCGGTGGATGTTTATGAACTAGGACTTATTTATGAAATAAATGTATATCCGGTAAATAATGTATTCGTGTTAATGACCTTAACTTCTCCCTCTTGCCCAGCAGCAGAATCGATACCTAGTGAGGTAGAGCAACGCATTCGTAAGATAGCCAGAGTACAAAATGTAAAAGTAGAAGTAACATTTGATCCTCCATATACAACAGAAATGATGTCGGAAGCAGCAAAACTTGAATTAGGATTTTTGTAAACGATAATGACCAATGTTCAATTAATAATGTACAATTGATAAATAAACATTACTAATTGATAATTGAACATTACACATTAAAAATTGATAATTAACAACTGAACATTAACGATATGTACCCAGAAGAATTAGTAGCTCCAATGAGGGCTGAACTCACAAACCAAGGGTTTGAAGAGTTTAAAACTGCCGAGGCAGTAACCAATCATTTAAAAGACCATAAAGGAACGAGCTTAATTGTTATCAACTCCGTTTGTGGCTGTGCAGCAGGCTCTGCTCGTCCTGGAGCAGTAATGGCTGTAATGAACTCCAATAAGAAACCGGATACGCTAGCCACTGTTTTTGCTGGCAATGATGTGGACGCAGTAAATGTCATAAGAGAAGCTTGCCTTCCTTATCCTCCGTCATCGCCTGCCATTGCGTTGTTTAAAGATGGCGAATTAGCACATTTTGTAGAACGGCACCATATCGAGGGTCGAAATGCTGAAATGATAGCCAACCACCTGATTGATGTGATTGATGAGTTTTGTTAGCTCATCTTCGCCACAAACAGCTCAAACGCTTTGTAGAGGCCATTTGTAGTT
>CAZZML010000511.1:0-2698 GCA_964654735.1 uncultured Roseivirgaceae bacterium
ATTCAAGAATTAGATCCTAAATAACCGCTATGTTTTTTAAGAGAAAAAAGAAAGAGGAAGAAATAGCTCCACAACATTCTGAGGAATGTGGAACTGGTAGCTGCGGCTGTGCACAACCAGATGGATTTAATCAGGTAATTAAAAAACCACTCGACCGAAGGTCTGCCCTAAAAGGTTTAACTGCAGGTTTATTAGCCGGAACAGGATTTTTGAATAGCTCATGCAGTGTAACTGCTGGTGATGCCGACAAAGAGCTCGCTTCTCTTAAATGGGACGAATATTTTAAAGGCAACTACCAGTTGATGACTGCCGATGAGAAAAAGGCTACGGTCGAGCGGCTTGAAAGAATGTATGAGCTCAATAATGGAGGCAAAATCAATCTTTCAGATAATGGGGCGGCAAAAGATGTACTCTTTGGCTATGCTTTTAATATTTCGAAATGCCAAGGGTATATGGATTGCGTAAATGCTTGTGTAGATGAAAATAATCAAGATCGAGATTCACAGATGCAATACATTCGTATCCATGAGTTTAAAAAAGGACAAATGAATTTTGAAATGGCCGATGACAACTTTTACCATGAAGTGCCGGCTGCTGGTCATTTTTATATGGGCACACAATGTTTTCATTGCGAGAACCCTCCTTGCGTAGATGTTTGTCCTGTAAAAGCCACCTGGAAAGAAAAAGATGGCATTGTGGTAATAGATTACGACTGGTGTATCGGTTGCCGGTATTGTCAGGCAGCTTGCCCATACGATGGCAGACGATTTAATTGGTCAACACCACATGTTCCAGAAAACGAGTTGAACAAAGACCAGCACTATCTAGGAAACAGACCTCGTAAAAAAGGCGTAATGGAAAAGTGTACATTCTGTATTCAGCGATCAAGAACCGGAGAAAACCCTGCCTGTGTTGAGGCTTGTCCAACTGGAGCCAGAATATTTGGTAACCTGCTAGACCCCAATAGCACCATACGGTGGGTAATAGAAAATAAAAAAGTATTTAGGTTAAAAGAGGACTTAGGAACCGAACCTAAATTTTGGTATTTTATGGATTAACCATGGTATAATTAAACGTCAATGCGAAAGAACATACAACTAATTAAATTTAACCAGGCATGTCTTTTGTTTTTGTGGCATTCTGTTCTTAATCAAAAGATTGCTTCTCCCGTTCAGGGCGGGATCGCAAATGACGATAATAAACAATAAATAGAATGAAAGTAGCATTAAGCATGATTTCAGATGGCTTTAAGGAAGCCACAAAAGGCAGCACTGCCTACCATATTTGGATGTCGGTGCTTACGCTTTTAATGTTGTTTGGAGCTTACTCCTATTACCAACAAATCGTTCATGGCCTATCGGCTACAGGCATGACCGATCAGGTAAGTTGGGGATTATATATATCTAATTTCACCTTTTTGGTAGGCGTTGCCGCAGCCGCAGTAATGCTGGTTTTACCCACCTATATTTTAAAAGATATAGATTTTTCGCAAGCTGTGCTTATTGGCGAAGGCCTAGCTGTTTCTGCTTTAATTATGTGCTTGGCCTTTGTTACGGTAGATATGGGTGGCCCGGCAAGGCTTTGGCATATTATACCCGGTATTGGCAACTTAAACTGGCCTAACTCCATGCTTGCCTGGGATGTAATCGTGCTTAACGGATACCTTTTTATCAATTTATCCATTCCGTTTTATCTGCTATATCACCACTATCAAGGTAAAAAACCAAATAAATCAGTTTACCTTCCGGGCGTATTGCTGTCTGTGTTTTGGGCGGTAGGTATCCACTTAGTAACAGCATTTTTATATGCAGGCTTACCAGCAAGGCCATTTTGGAACAACGCACTTTTAGGGCCTCGGTTTTTAGCTTCGGCATTTGCTGCCGGGCCGGCATTAATTATTCTTGTGCTAGCCGTTATTCGTAAATTTATGAATTATACCATTACCGATAAAACCATTGATAAAATAGCTATGGTGGTTACGGTAGCCGCTCAAGTAAACCTGATAATGTTAGGCTCGGAGCTATTTAAAGAATTTTATAGCATAACCCACCACAGTAGCAGTGCGCTTTATATGTTTTTTGGCGTAGGCAGTAAAAATGCTTTAGTGCCTTGGATATGGACTTCCATTGGATTGAACCTTTTGGCAACCATAGCTCTTACATTTAACCGATTTAGAAGAAACCACATAATTTTATATTTATCATGTGCGCTTTTGTTTATTGCTATCTGGATTGATAAAGGCATGGGGTTAATTATTCCCGGTTTTATCCCCGGCCCCTGGGGCAATATTGTAGAATATTTTCCTACCTGGGTTGAAATTGGTGTAACCATTGGCATCTGGTCGTTAGGTGCATTTGTGTTTTCCATTCTAGTAAAGGTTGCTGTACCTATTGAAATGGGAACTTTGAGGTATAAAAACAAGGACTAACCCATTCTGAAATATATTTCTAAAAAAGAAGATTAATCGAATCTTAAATTCAACTAATAAATATTTAGACGTTTATTATCAGTTTAATTTTTCTATGGAAAGTCCTATTCGTAATTTAAAGCATAGTGTCCCAAAAAGTGCTTTTCAATTTGACACAAACTTTAACTATAATTGATGTGAAGTTAATCGTGAAAAACCTCTACAGACACACTAACTGAGAGTCAGCACTTCAAAAATCAGGAACAAACAATACTCCATAAAAAAAGGGTT
>CAZZML010000512.1:0-2695 GCA_964654735.1 uncultured Roseivirgaceae bacterium
TTTATAATATGGAAAATAGTTTTGAGGAAGAACGATTAAATATGGCAGAACAAATAGCCCAAATTGGCTATTTTGAAATGGACATCAATTCAGAACAAATTATTTGTTCCAAAGGAGCTCAAAAAATTCTAAAACTAAACCCGGTTAAGGAATTTTATTTTAATGATCTGGTTAACCTTATCCACCCAAATGATATTGGTCGGGTTCACAGGGCTTCTATTCAGGCAATCTCAAATAATTCGGTTTTTAGGTTAGAGTTTAGGTTAGGCCAGTCACCAGAAGAGTTAATACATGTGCTGGCCAATGGAAGGATAAAATCAGGTACTGATGGCGAGGCAAATACTGTGCTATGGAGCATTCAAGATATTACTAAGCAAAAGGCTTATGAGGAAGCCATTGAGCTAAGCGAAGCAAGGTTAAAGTATGCTGAAAGAATTGCCAATCTCGGAAATTTTGAGTGGCATTTTAAAACTAATAAATTTATAATTTCAGATGAAATCTATAGGATTTTGGAATTAGAGATTTCTGATTTTGATGGAACAATGGATTGCTTTTTGAAATATGTGCACCCTGGTGATTTGGCAAGGTTGGAGAAAGAAAATGAAGCTAGAAGGCTTTCAAATAATGTAAATGTTGACCCTATAAATTTTAGAGTAAAAACATCTAAATCAGGTGAAACAAGGCATTTGTACTCCAAAGGCGAAACCATTGTAGGCCCAGATGGAAATACCTTGAAAAGGATTGGTATATTGATGGATGTAACTAAACAGGTTAAGCTGGAGAAAAAGCTGAAAGCAAATGAAAAGAGGAGGCGGGAGTTAATATCTCAAAGAGAGAAGATAGGTGCAGAAGCCATTATTTTTGGGCAAGAAGATGAACGCCAACGTATGTCAATGGAAATACACGATGGCTTAGGGCAAATATTAACTGCAGTTTATTTTAATCTCAACCATTTGGAAGCACTTACCGAGCCCTATGAAAATAAAAAAATTGGAAAAAGCTTAAACGAGATTTTTGATCTTTTACAAAAATCAAGAACCTCAATTCGTGCTATCGCCAACAACCTAATGCCCCAGGTTTTAATGAAGTTTGGTTTGTTTGGAGCGATACAAGCTCTGGTAGATGAACTATTTGCTGCCACACCAATTACCATTTATTTAAAAGCACCAGATAGCAAAGTTAGGTACGAGCAAAGTCAGGAAATTAGTATTTATCGTATTATCCAAGAGATGCTTAATAATACAGTGAAGCACTCAAAATCATCAGAAGTTAATTTGCGAATTTCGTTTTATAAAAATTTTCTAAATGTTTACCTAACTGATAATGGTATAGGATATGATCTAAAAAATGCTGAAACTTCGCAATTAAAGAGTAAAGGTGTTTCTAATATTAAACAAAGAATTAATTTCTTGTCTGGTACACTTAGCTCCAAAATAAAAAATGGGACAAGAGTTTTTATTCAAATTCCTGTTGTTTCAAATGGTTAAAATATTAGATATGGTTTTTATTATTCAGAAAGAAATAGTAATTTTTTGTTTCAATTAGTATTTTTTTAAAATAAATTTAATTCGTTATGGGTTCAAAAATTCGATTATTGATGGTTGAAGATCATCAAATTGTAAGTGACGGACTTTTGAAACTTTTGCAAGACGAAGATGATATTAAAGTGTTAGAAGTAATTAATAACGCACAAGAAGCTCTTGTTTACATCGAAAATAACCAAGTGGATATTGTGATGTCTGATATTACGATGCCAGGTATGTCTGGCTTAGAGTTTACACAAATTATAGCGGAAAAATATATTACCCCAAGAGTGTTGTTACTCTCGATGCACGAAGATGAAGAGTATGTGCTTACTGCAGTGGATAATGGGGCTATGGGTTATTTAACCAAAGATGTTAGGCGCTCAGAGTTGCTTAAAGCTATAAGAAAAATAGCCAGTGGCGAAAAACATTTTAGCCCAAAAGTAACCGAAATTATGATTACTGGTTATGCAAATAGAGCCTCAAGGGTTAGAGCAGATAAGGATAAACCAAATTCTAAATTAACAGAAAGAGAGCTCGAAATACTATCTTATATTGTTAAAGGTTTTAGCAACAAACAAATTGGGTATGAGCTTGATATTAGTAAAAGAACAGTGGATACACATCGAACCAATATTATGAAAAAGCTTGATGCAAAAAACACCGCTATGATTGTAAAGGAAGCTTTAGATAGAGGGTTAGTATCTGACGATTAACACTAGTAGAACGTTCTCTAACTTAACTTCGCCACATGTGCCTATATTGGCTGGTTTGTGCGTTTTGTAGTTGCAATATTCAAAAAATATTAAAATGCAATAAGCACAAAATGATTCCAGGTGTATTATTCTTTATCCATAACCTTAATCTAATTTTTATCAGGATGTGAAAACCTTTACTCATTGTCTGAAATGTATATTATAGCAACTATTTTACCAAAATGGTGAAGTTGAGCTAATTACCATAACAAATTTACGTACCTTTTTCCTTGATACTTCGTTAAAATTATTAACCGTAGCTAAGGCTATGCTGAATAATTCTGTCTTGTCTCAAGAAAAAATTCAACATAAATTACTGTAAAGCTAATTAGAGAACGCACTACTAGTTTATACGGCTAAGTTCTATCCTGAATAATTCATGAATAATCTATTACGCATTCCAATTGCCAACCATTC
>CAZZML010000513.1:0-2694 GCA_964654735.1 uncultured Roseivirgaceae bacterium
TGTTAAAATAAACGATTACACGGAATAACAATAGATATGTATACATTTTCAAGTAAATTAAAAACTTTTTCAATTGCATTAATGATATTGGGTGCTTTAGGAATTGGTTACGGATTTTTTACTGCTCCAAAAACTACGGACGATATAAAAGAAATGATGCAACATGCTAAAGATACGCATGAAACAACAACAAGTGATCAAGCTACTGATGGACATGCTACTAAAACTGATTCACATACTGATGAAGAAGCACATTTAGAACATGTTTTAATGCAAGCTCAAAACAGACCTTGGTCTGCAGTATATGTGGCGATGATTTTCTTTTTATTAATTTCGGTTTGTGTATTGGTGTTTTATGCAATGCAACGCGCTGCTTCGGCAGGTTGGTCTCCAGTGTTATTTAGAGTAATGGAAGGTCTTACGGCGTATATAGTACCAGGCTCATTGTTGGTGTTGGCTTTTTTAGTGTATTCAGCAATGCACGGTAATCATATATTCGCTTGGATATATACTAGTATTGACCCTACAGCAGAAAATTACGATTTTGTAATGGAAACCAAAGATTGGTGGTTAAACGTTCCAAGTTGGTTGATTAGATCCGTGATTTATGTATTGATTTGGATAGGTTTCAGACACTTTATTATAAAAAATTCAAGAGCGCAAGATGAAGCTACAGATGTAAAACATTTTCAAAAAGCATTTACATTATCAGTGGCGTTTTTAGCAATATTCTTAGTTTCAGAATTATTTATGGCATTTGATTGGTTAATGTCTATTGACCATCACTGGTTTAGTCAATTATACCCATTTTATGTATTTGCAAGTATGTTAGTGTCAGCAATTACCGTAATTGCATTGGTATCAATGTATTTAAAATCAAGAGGTTTTTTACCACATGTAAACGATAGCCATATACACGACTTAGGAAAGTATATGTTCGGGTTTAGTATATTTTGGACCTATTTATGGTTTGACCAATTTATGTTGCAATGGTATGCAAATATCCCAGAAGAAGTCGTTTATTTTATACCAAGATTACTAGGAAATTACCAATCATTGTTTATAGGCATGTTGGTTATGAATTTTGTATTTCCAGTATTGATACTAATGAATAAAGATTATAAAAATAAAGCATGGTTTTTAGGACTTGCCGGATTGGTAATTTTGATAGGACATTATATTGATGTATTTGTGATGATTGCTCCCGGTACAGTTGGAAATGAATTGCATTTTGGAATTCCTGAAATAAGCGCAGTACTTTTCTTTTTAGGTTTGTTTATTTTTGTATCGTTTAGAGCATTGACAAAAGCTCCATTACATGCTAAAGGCAATCCGTTTATGAAGGAAAGTGAAGTTTACCATTACTAAAATTATCAACTATACTATATGAAGGCACTATTTTTTATTCTAATTTTTGTAGTCATTGCAGTTGCCTGTTGGCAATTTGTAAAATTGTTAGGTTTGACCAAAGGAGATCAAATTACTACAGAAAAAGAAAATAATATCAACGGATGGTTGATGCTCGGTTTATTAGGGTTTATTTATGGTTTAATGATTTATAGCATGTATGGTGCTAAAGATATGTTATTACCTCAATTGTCTGCTTCAAAAGAAGGAGAGCATATTGATTTGTTGTTTAAAATGACAATGACATTGGTTTTAGTAGTTCAATTTGCCATGCAATTCTTTATTTTTTATTTCACGTTCAGATATAGAGGTATAAAAGGAAGGAAAGCTTTTTTCTTTGCCGATAGTCATAAATTAGAAATGATATGGACAATTACACCAGCCATTGTATTAGCAGGTTTAATTATTTATGGATTATGGACTTGGAATGAAGTAATGGATACATCTGATGCAGAGAATCCTTTAGTAGTCGAGTTATATGCTAAACAGTTTCAATGGGAGGCACGATATGCAGGTGAGGATAATGAATTGGGAAATGCCAATGTACGTTTTATAGAAGGAACAAATACGATGGGTATTGATTTTTCAGACAAAAATGCAACGGATGATATTCCTTTAATGGTAGAAGAAGGCAAGTTTGTAAAAGAATTACATATACCAAAAGGAAGAAAAGTGGTTTTTAAATTACGCTCTCAAGATGTATTGCACTCTGCATTTATGCCTCATTTTAGAGCACAGATGAACTGTGTACCTGGTATGGTAACTCAAATAGCTTTTACGCCATCAGTTACAACTGCCGAAATGAGATTGAATGAAGATACACAGGCTAAGTTTGAACATATTAATGAGTTAAGAAAAGAAAAAGGAGAGGAAGCTGTTGAGTTCGATTACTTATTATTATGTAATAAAATATGTGGTTCATCACACTATAATATGCAATTAAAAATAGTGGTTGATGAAGAAGTTGACTTTAATAAGTGGTTGGCCGGTCAAAAAACATTTGCACAATTAAACTAAAAATCAAAAAATAATTTACGATATGTCAGATCATCATCATAAAGAAACTTATGTAACCAAGTATATCTTTAGTCAAGATCATAAAATGATTGCGAAGCAATACTTAATTACAGGTATTATAATGGGAGTTATTGGTGTGTTTATGTCTATGCTATTTCGTTTACAATTAGCATATCCAGAACAATCTTTCAGTATCATTGAAGCCTTTTTAGGAAGAGCAGGAGAAGGTGGTGTAATGACACCGGACATGTATTTATCTTTAGTTACTAT
>CAZZML010000514.1:0-2692 GCA_964654735.1 uncultured Roseivirgaceae bacterium
ATGGTTGGCAATTGGAATGCGTAATAGATTATTCATGAATTATTCAGGTTAAAGAACGTCATTTCGTAGTGCAACGGAGAAATCTTTGCCGCTTATAGTAACAGGCTACATGGTCAAGATTCCTGCGGAATGACTTGCAGGGACGGTTTTAGTGGAATATATAAGCATTTTAGCTGTATTGTTTAGAACTTAGCCGCAAAAAGTAACATTTTCTAATAAAGGACACAAGCAATTAATAGAGATGCCCTAGCCTGAATTATTCATGTGTTTAGATTGGTGTGGATGCAGGTGTCCAAAACATTGCAGTCCCGATTTGATATCGGAACTGCAATGTTTTTGCAACAAAGTGGACTCAAGTTGCAATACAGAAACGATTATTTAACTACTTTATATTGTGTCACAAAATCATTATCAATGTTTTTTGGATGTACTATAAATAACTGGACAGTAAGTTAAGATACGATTGCTTAAATTAAATTAGCAATATGTCAAGAAAAAAATTTCAAGAAAAAAGTTATACGTTTGGGTATATTTGATAAATTGGAAGAGAAAGTAAAATCACCTGGAGCAGGAAGACATGGTTACTTATTTCAATTTAATAAGGCTACTTATAATAAGTTAGAGAAAGATGGTATGCATTTTGAGATTTAGATTTTCAGTACAAACTTTCTATCACCTAGATGTAGTTTAAAAGGTGGCCTCTCTAGTGTATCATTAGCCCAACCGAGTAACCTGCCCAAAGTTTACCTGTTGCTCCTGCGGTGGTAGCCAAAAACTCCGGAGTATTTTCAATAGCATTAGGCATATAATTATACGAAAAAGCAACAAACGGATATATAGAACTCATTTTTCGGGAAAGTTTAAACCCCATTTCTGTATGAATTGCATATCGCATATTCAATTTATCGTCAAGTTTCCTATTTGTATTATAATGCCCCAATTCGCCTGATAAACTAAAGTAATTGCGAGCGTTACGAGCATCCTGTGATTTATAAAAAGAGATAATCCCAAACCTGTAACTTGCCCCCCATTTAATTTCCCGCTCTTGTCTATAATTTGTTGAGAAAATTGCTTCATTATATGAATAAACCATTCGTGAAGCTGACCGAACCCTACTATTTAATGGTTTACCTGTATAAATTCCATAATTAGTTAAAAACAATTCTGATATATAACCTCTTGGATTCATAAAGTATCCAAAATTAAACAAACCGAAGGCTGGGCCATCTTTATAATCAACTGGTTTTGCACTTTTAAAGATATTGATTATGCCAATTTGTGTACCTGCAACCCGGTCTCCAATATTTAAAATGCCAATTTGCCACCCACCCATATCGCCTGTGGTGTTCACTACCCCTATTTGCATACCTGTATTGGTACTTGGGTTGGGCCCTTTGGTAGAATTAATAACGCCTGCGTGGTTATAACCACCTATTTGCATCCCTGTAGTACTCCCTTGTGTGGTGTTAAGCAGTAGTGAGATTTGCACACCCGACATTGACTTTTTGGAGTAATTGCCCAACAGCGATATTTGAGTACCCATGGTAAAGCTGCCTACGTAATTAAAAAGTCCACCAATTTGGGCACCAATCAGGTATTTTTGGGTATTATTTACTCCACCTGTAAGCTGAGCTCCTTCAGTATTCGTACCAGTGTAATTCAAAAATCCAGAAAGTTGAAAACCTGTCAAATTAGTTTCATACCCTTTTCTACGCTGCCTTCTCTTTTCTTTTTCAGTAAGACCCACCATTTCGTTGCCTCCAATAAAATTGGCTATACCCGAAATATGAATACCACTAGCTGAAGCCGTATTAAAGCCTGCTAGCCCGTTAAGTTCAAAATAGCGAGTACTATAGCCATACCCTGTAAACAGGTTGAGAGAGAACAGGTTCTCGTACTCACCTGGGTCGAGCCCATTGGTGCTAATCCCTGGAAACAGCCCTAATTGAATGCTGCTTTTTTTATAAGCAGCACTCTTATTTTGAGCAAACATAATTTGCCAACTAAAAAGCAGAATTATGGAAAGTCGTATCATTGCAAAAACAAGATAGTAATTCTCATTGACCAAATCTACTGATATCGATGAACGGCTATAAAAATCGATAAAAGGTTGATTTAGACCGATAATAGTATTAATGGATTATTTACAAGCAGGATTTTTAGTAGCAGTTGGCGTTATTGCTGGGTTTATAAACACAGTGGCAGGGGGAGGTTCTTTACTTACGTTACCGATTCTAATATTTTTAGGATTACCTCCCTCAATGGCCAACGGAACTAATCGAGTTGCTACTTTACTACAAAACATATTGGGTATAGCAGGCTTTAAAAGTAAGGGAGTATTTATTTTTCCTTACAGTCTTTGGGTAGGTATTTCTGCCTTATTTGGAGCCATTCTAGGTGCTCAGTTTTCTGTACAAATCAGAGGCGAACTATTTAATCAGATATTAGCTGTTGTGATGATAGCAGTAGTTGTTATTACCATTATAAATCCTATAAAAAATCCAAACGAAACCTTAGAGCGTTTTGGTAAGAAACACCAAGCTATTGGCATCATAACTTTCTTTTTTATAGGCATTTACGGAGGTTTTATTCAAGCAGGAGTTGGCTTCATTATTATGGGAGCTCTTACGATGATTAATCGTATATCACTGGTTAAGTCTAACAGTATAAAAGTGTTTGTGGTGTTTACTTA
>CAZZML010000515.1:0-2672 GCA_964654735.1 uncultured Roseivirgaceae bacterium
AGCAATAGAAGCTCTATTGCATAATGCGGGTTTAATACGAAGCACATAGCTATTTCTTTCTCGGTTAGGATAGCTTTATTGTGCCTATGTTTAGTATGACTATACATGGGGAAACTTAGTATTAGGCAGACCTCCTTCAGGGTCAATTATTTTAATTACCATCATTGTTTCTTGATTACAGAAAGGGCATTGCGCGGGATTGATTCCAAGCTTTTCTTTTGCTATTTTTGCACCTAGGTATTTATCTTCATTAGCAAAGGCTTGCAGGGTTAACCAAGTGGCTTTGAACAGCGAAGAATAGATAGCCTTTGCGTGTTTAGGTAATAGGGCATTAAAACAATGAGGTAAGGTAAAGACCATATGATAGTAAGGAACGGGAAGAAGTTCACTTTCCCGATCAATCATCCATCGTTGCTGGTTGGTAACTTGGCACTTAGGACAGTGCCTATTACGGCACGAATTATAGCTTATAACTTCTTTCTTACAAGAACGACAAGCAGGATGTGTCCTCCTAATGCGGCTGTTCTACATAAGGTAATAGCCCTTAATGTTTTCTTTACCTGTATAGGAAGGTTAAACTGAGCTTCAAAAGCTTTACCGTGATACTGAATTGTAATATGAGGTGGTATAGGAGGATGAATACCAAGCTAGAAGCAAAATTGTTTACTAACCTTAACCAAGTAGAATTAAAGGGAAAGTATGTATGAGGGTGTTTGTCATCACACATCACATAATAAATTTTAAAAAAACTCTTATGTTTGTATATTCAAAGTAGTATATATTTAACTATTTCAAATTCAATCGAGAACTAACCTATCGTTTAATTATGAATAAAACCATATTAATACTTTTTATTATAATTAGTGCAACCAAACTTCAAGCACAAAATGGCGTAGCCATTAATACATCTGGGGCTTCGCCAGATGCCTCTGCGGTATTAGATGTAAGTGCTACCACACAAGGTGTATTAATTCCGAGAGTTAACATTGCCGATCTTAGCACTGCAACTCCAGTAACCTCACCTGTAACAAGTTTATTGGTGTATAACACAAACTCCACAACAGGGCCTGGCTTCTTTTTTTGGGATGGGACTGCTTGGGCTAGTTTTAGTGCCGAAAAATTAAATGATTTAGGAGATGCTAAAACCACTGCAAGTGATCAAAGCCTTTTTTTAGGTAGTTTAGCAGGTAATGCCGCAACAGGGGCAAATAATGTTGGTGTTGGTTATAACGCATTAAACACCTTAAATAGTGGAACCGGGAACACCGCTATTGGAGCTGGGGCAGGAAGCTCTGTTACCGGAAGTGATAATATCCTCATAGGAAAATCTGTTTTACCAGCGGCTAACGGTAATAGCAACGAACTAAATATTGGCGACCTTATTTATGGGGCCAAAGTATATAATGCAACAGGTAATATAGGTATTGGTAACGGAAACAATGCACCAGATGCCTCTGCTTTATTAGATATGAGCTCTACCACCATGGGCTTACTTATTCCGCAAATGACCCAAACCCAGCGCGATGCCATTTCTACACCGGCAACAGGTCTCATGATCTACCAAACAGATGGTACTGCCGGGTTTTATTATTATGATGGTTCAGTTTGGACCAGCGCCACAGGGGCAAAAGCTATTAACGATTTAACGGATGGAAAAACATTTGCAGAAGATGTTTTTTTAGGAGTAGGTGCCGGAAGTGCTGCAACTTCTGCTCAAGCAAATACAGGGGTTGGGAAAAATGCATTATCAAATACAACAGGGTTTAGCAATACTGCTCTTGGCTGGAATGCAGGAGGGCAACTGGAAAATGGGAATAGCAATATATTGATTGGTGAAGACGCTCAAGCATCTACTGCTACTAGCAGCAACGAGCTAAACATTGGCGACCTTATTTATGGAACCAATGTGTCTAATGCTACCGGGAGTGTTGGTATTGGCAATGGAAATAATGCTCCAGACGCCTCTGCAGTGTTAGATATTCAATCAACCACAAATGGAATATTAATTCCCCGCATGGACCAGGCTCAACGCGATGCCATTTCTTCACCGGCCACTAGCTTAATGGTTTACCAAACAGATAATACCCCCGGCTTTTATTATTATAATGGGAGTAGCTGGGTAAGCACTTTCGGAGCGCAAGCCATCAACGATTTAAGCGATGCAACCTATTCATCAACAACCAATACCCTGGGGCTGGGGCCTAGTGCATCAAGTAGTGGAACTTTTGAAGTTGCTGTGGGTGAAGGAGCCTTACAAAATTCTAGCGGCACAAATAATACGGCAGTTGGTTACCAGGCAGGTAATGCGGTAACAAGCGGTATAAACAATGTATATCTTGGGTTGTGGGCAGGTAAAGTTGCAACAAGCGGAGACGCAAATGTAGGTGTTGGCAAAGAGGCCCTGGTTACATTAACTACGGGCAGCGATAATATTCGTATTGGGTTTGGTTCAGGCAATGTTACTACCGGCAGTAATAATATTATTATTGGTAATTCAACAACTACGGTTCCCACAAATACGGCTGATGGACAAATAAACATTGGCAATACCATACACGGTACAGGAGCATATACCTCTACTGCAAAAATTGGTATTGGAGATGGCAACTCTGCCCCAACCAGTACCTTGGATGTGAGCGGTTCGGTATCTAAATCTATTGTGGTTAAAACAG
>CAZZML010000516.1:0-2671 GCA_964654735.1 uncultured Roseivirgaceae bacterium
AGAAACGTAATTATTGATAAAAAATTTGGAGCACCTTCCATTACTAAAGATGGTGTTTCAGTGGCTAAGGAAATCGACCTTAAAGATCCTGTAGAAAATATGGGAGCTCAATTAGTTAAGGAAGTAGCTTCTAAAACTGCCGATGATGCAGGTGATGGAACTACTACTGCTACTGTTTTGGCACAAGCAATCTATGGTTTTGGTAGCAAAAACGTAGCAGCAGGGGCAAATCCCATGGATTTGAAGCGAGGAGTGGACAAAGCAGTAGAGGCTGTTATTGCTGACTTAAAAAAGCAATCTAACAGCATTGCCAACAGCAATGAGATTGCACAGGTAGGTTCTATTTCTGCTAATAACGATCAAGCTATTGGTAAAATGATTGCCAATGCCATGGATAAAGTAGGTAAAGATGGTGTAATCACAGTTGAAGAGGCCAAAGGAACCGAAACAGAAGTTAAAACCGTAAAGGGTATGCAATTCGATAGAGGATACCTTTCTCCATATTTTGTTACTAATACTAACAAAATGGAAGCTGAAATGGAAACTCCTTACATTCTTATCTACGACAAAAAGATTTCTTCGATGAAAGAATTGCTTCCTGTATTAGAAGCGGTTTCTCAAACAGGAAAGCCTTTGGTTATCATCTCTGAAGATGTTGACGGTGAAGCTCTGGCTACACTAGTGGTTAACAAAATTAGAGGAACCTTAAAAATTGCTGCTGTTAAAGCTCCTGGTTTTGGAGATAGAAGAAAAGCAATGCTAGAAGATATTGCTGTTCTTACAGGCGGTACCGTTATTTCTGAAGAAAGAGGGCATAAATTAGAAAATACTGATCTTGAAAAACTGGGAACAGCTGAAAAAATCATAATTGACAAAGACAATACAACCATTGTAAATGGAGCTGGAAAAAAAGAAAACATTACTGCTCGTATTAACCAAATAGTTCAACAAGTAGAAAACACTACTTCTGACTACGATAAGGAAAAACTTCAAGAGCGTTTAGCGAAGCTTTCAGGTGGTGTGGCCATCCTTTACATTGGTGCTGCAACCGAAGTAGAAATGAAAGAGAAGAAAGACCGTGTTGATGATGCATTGGCTGCAACCAGAGCAGCAGTACAAGAAGGTGTTGTTGCCGGTGGTGGCGTTGCTTTTATTAGAGCTATTAAAGCGTTAGATAAAGTAACTGCCGAAAATGATGATGAGGAAACGGGTATAAACATTATTCGTCAAGCCATCGAAGCTCCTCTAAGAACAATTGTAGAAAATGCGGGACTAGAAGGTTCTGTAATTGTACAAAAAGTAAAAGAAGGAAAAGGCGATTTTGGATTTAATGCCAAAGACAATAAATACGAAAACCTTATTAAAGCAGGTGTAATTGACCCTACTAAGGTTACCAGACTGGCACTTGAAAATGCAGCATCTATTGCATCTTTACTACTTACAACGGAAGTTGTAGTGGTCGATGCAGAAGAAGAATCTGCGCCTGCTATGCCTCCAATGGGCGGTGGCGGAATGCCAGGCATGATGTAATCACATCTATAAACCTGAGTTCGACCTAACCTGAATTCCTTAGATCAAACTCAGGTTATAACATAAAAAACCTCTCCCGATAATTATCAGGAGAGGTTTTTTTATGCACCTTAAATCTTAAAATTTAAGAAGCTAGCTTATCTTAGTGTTGAAATTCTATTAAAAATCGATATGAAACTTCTTAGATTTTGTTTATTGCCCGTTGTACTTACCGCAGCACTAATTTCTTGTAACCCAGCAAAAAAGAATAGCATTCCCTCCCCCAATGAGAAAATTGCCGTTTCTACATTTATTAGTAATCAAGGTAAAATAGGATACAATGTAATTTTCAATGATAAAATAGTTATTGACAGTTCCTATCTAGGATATTTAATAAATGATAGCACCTCGTTATCCGAAAATCTAACGTTAGATTCCACCTCTATAGTAAGCTTTGAAGAAACTTGGGAAAGGCCTTGGGGTGAATCAAAATATGTACTTAATAAATATAACCAACTCAGCCTCCATCTTTCTACCAATAATTCGAACTCCATTTACTATAAAGTAATATTTAGAATTTTTGATGATGGCATCGCTTTTCGTTATGAAATTCCTAAACAAGCTAATTTAGATAGTATAATCATTAATAATGAAATTACTGAATTTAATTTGGCAGATGATTTAACTGCCTGGTGGATTCCGGGTGATTGGGAATCGTATGAACATTTATGGACAAAATCAAAATTATCTGAGATAAACGCAGCACCAAAGCGAAATCATCCCAATTTAAGCTGCACATTAATACCAGATTCTTTGGCCGTAAATACTCCCCTAACCTTACAAGGCAATGGGTACTACTTAAGTGTTCATGAAGCTAGCTTGGTTGATTATGCGGGGATGACACTACACGTAGATACTGATAGTCATACACTAACGAGTGCGCTGGTTCCCTGGCCAGATGGCATTAAAGTTAAAACAAAGGCTCCTATGAAAAGCCCTTGGAGAACCATTCAGATAGCAGAAAACCCAGGCGACCTTATTGCCTCTAAAATGATCGTAAACCTGAATGAACCAAGTAAAATAAAGGATACCAGCTGGATAAAACCGGCCAAATACATGGGTATCTGGTGGGAAATGCATATTGGCAAAAGCTCGTGGGCTC
>CAZZML010000517.1:0-2663 GCA_964654735.1 uncultured Roseivirgaceae bacterium
AGGCTAAAAAGAATGAAGCTTGGGCTGGCTAAAAGAGGGTTGACACGACACTAGGGATTTTGCATTTGTAATGCCTAATGTTATATCAATGTATTGATAACCGAACTCAAATCTTTCATATCACTGGCCACTTTAAAGACACCTATTTCTAACATTTTTTGTGAATGGCCCGGCAAAATATGAGAGGCTCCTGCAAAACCAATTACTTGCAGGTCGGCTGCCAGTGCCGCAGTTGCACCTGTAATACTATCTTCTATTACCAATACTTCTGTTTTCTCTAGTCCGAGTTTTTCTACAGCTAAATTATACACATCCGGAGCTGGTTTGGGGTTAACTACCAATTCAGATGAAAATATATGCCCTGTAAAAAAATGATCTATTTTAGTTTGTTCAATTTCTTCCTTCACTTGCCAAATGGCTGAGTTAGAAACAATGGACATTGGAATTGTAATAGATTGCAGCATTTCTTCAACACCCTGAATGGCATCTACATTAGCCACAACTTTTTGCTCCAGTTTATTTATAAAGTCATCTTTCTCATTGCCCTGCAACGAATTGCCAAAATAAACATCTAAAATAGCTGAAAACGTTGTGCCCGAAAAATGATGTAGAAAGTATTCAAGCTCAATAGTAATACCTCTTTTCTTCATAGCTTCCACCATTATCCGGCCGGCCGTAAACTCCGTATCTACCAATACACCATCGCAATCGAATAGAATGTGTTTTATCATAATGTTAAAAGAACTTTTATTTAGGAAGTTTGATAATGTATTTTTTACCGGCAGAAATGGTTAACTTATTAGTACGTAGCCAAGGATTATAACGCTTTAACTGCTTGTATGAAATAGAATTTTGTTGTGCCCAATCAACAAGGCTAGGAATGGATTTAGTTACTTCGATATCATACGTTTCAAAGGGCTGGTAAAGCTCAGATGGGTTAATTTTAAACCCATAGTTTTCTGGTGATTCCAAAATTAATTTAGCTGCAACAATTCTAAACAAATATCTCGATGTTTCTTCGTTGAGTAACAGAGAATAATAATTCAACTCTTTTTGATGTTCCATAGTCCTCCTCATACCTGCTACCCCTCGGTTGTAAGAGGCTGCTGCCATCGTCCAACTATCAAATTTATTATAGGCATTTTTTAGGTATTTTGCAGCTGCTTGTGTTGATTTAATAGGATCATATCGTTCATCCACTTCATCGTTAATTACTAAACCTTGTTCTTTGCCAGAAGCCTTTAAAAACTGCCAAAAACCAACGGCATTTCTTGGTGATGTATCGTTTTTAAAATTGGCTTCAATGGCGACCAGGTATTTAAAATCTTCTGGTATCCCTGCTTTGGTAAGTTCCTCCGAAATTGCAGGCAACCATCGGTTGGCTCTCTTTATCATTAAAATGGTGTTGGATTGCCAATACGTGTTAACGTGTATCTCCCGATCCATTCGCTCCCGAATATCAGAATCAGATAGCGGTATTGCTTCTCCTGCAAAATGCAATTTATTAGGTAATGCAATAAATTGAGCATTTTCGAATGTAGTAGTATCACCAATTACAGATGCGGTTAATAATTGCCCTTCAGCCTCTTGCCTGTTTTGCGAATACCAAGAGCCAATAGCAGAGGTTACCAGCAAAGCCACAATAATTATTGATATTGTTTTTATTTGTTTGAACATTAGAAGTTGGGTGATAACATATATTGCGAGTAAAACTTATCTACCACTTGTACTGCCTCTGAGGGTGTTTCAACTATATGAAATAAATCCATATCTGCAGGGCTAATATTATTGTATTTCACCAAGAGTACTTCCTTAATCCAATCGACCAGACCGCACCAAAAATCTTTGCCTACCAATACAATAGGAAAAGCTCCAATCTTTTTAGTTTGGATTAAGGTAATCGCTTCAAACAATTCATCCAATGTTCCAAAACCGCCTGGCATTACAATAAATCCTTGTGAGTATTTTACAAACATCACCTTGCGCACAAAGAAGTAATCGAAATCAATAATTTTATCGGAATCGATGTAAATATTATTATGCTGCTCAAATGGCAACTCAATATTTAACCCTACCGATTTACCTCCTTCGGAGTGAGCTCCTCTATTACCGGCTTCCATAATACCCGGGCCACCGCCAGTAATTACACCGTACCCATGTCGTACTAATTTGGCGCCAATTTCTTCAGCTTTTTTATACTCTTCGTGGTCTTCAGGTGTTCTTGCTGAACCAAAAATAGATACACAAGGGCCTATTTTATCCAGCTTCTCAAAGCCTTCTACAAATTCAGACATTACTTTAAAAATCATCCAGGAATTTTGCGTTTTTAGCTCATTCCAGTCTTTATTTTTAAAGGCCTCTCTTATCTTTTTCTCGTCTTCTTTAGACAAATTGTTTTTCTTCTTGGTCATAAATTAAATATAAAAAATGCCTTCAAATGTACTTTATTTTATGCTCAAACTGATAAATTAAAGACAACTATTCTATTGGGGCTGAATTAGTCTTAAGGCGGCACCTATAGAGCTAATAACCTGACTTTGGAATAATACAATTTGAAGTATTACCTTAAATCCGCAAGGAAAATCTATTACAAGCCATAATATGATGCCATTCAGTCATACCGACTAAAGTACGGTACAGGCTTTGCTCAATAGTTGGTACTC
>CAZZML010000518.1:0-2658 GCA_964654735.1 uncultured Roseivirgaceae bacterium
GAATGACATCATATTATGGCTTGTAATAGATTTTCCTTGCGGATTTAAGGTATTCTCTTCTTTGTGTAACTTAGTGTCTTCTTGGTGCAACTCTGCGAAATAGCTATTCCACAGAGTTTCTCAAAGAGTAAAAGAGTATCTCAAAGGTAAATCAATGATAGAAGATGATATTTCGAGAAAAATAATTGTGCCATTGAAGTACACAAACAACTTGGTCCAGGATTATTAGAATCTGCATACCAAGAATGTCTTTACTACGAGCTTATTAAAACTGGGTTAAATGTTAGAAAGGAAATACCAATGCCCATTGTTTACAAAGAAGTAAAACTCAACCACGGCTACCGAATGGATTTATTGATAGAAGAAAAAGTTGTAGTTGAAATCAAAACGGTAGAAGCATTGAACGATGTTCATACGGCACAAATATTAACTTATTTAAAACTAGGAGACTATAAACTAGGTTTACTCCTTAATTTTAATGTTTCTATTCTTAAAAACGGAATAAAAAGACTTATTAATTAGCTCTTATGCCTTTTGAACTAACAAGCAATTTTGAACCCACAGGAGACCAACCTCAAGCAATTATTGAGTTAGTCGATGGAATTAATCGTGATGATAAAGCACAAACCTTACTCGGTGTTACTGGCTCAGGTAAGACATTTACTGTTGCCAATGTAATTCAACAAGTTCAGAAGCCAACCCTCATTTTAAGTCATAATAAAACCCTAGCCGCCCAACTTTATGGTGAGTTTAAACAGTTTTTTCCAGACAATGCAGTTGAGTATTTTATTTCGTACTACGATTACTACCAGCCCGAAGCTTTTATTCCTACATCGGGTCTTTACATCGAAAAAGACCTTTCTATAAACGAAGAAATTGAGAAGCTAAGGCTTCATACCACCTCTTCCCTTTTAAGTGGCAGGAAAGATATTATCGTAGTGGCATCAGTTTCTTGCATTTATGGTATTGGCAACCCCGAAGAGTTTGGAAATAATGTTATTGAGCTGAAAGTGGGGCAGAAAATAGCTCGTAACAGCTTATTGTTTTCTTTTGTTGATATTCTTTATAGCCGCACCGAAGTTGAATTTAAAAGAGGTACTTTTAGAGTAAAAGGAGATACCGTTGACCTATTCGTTGCCTATGGAGATTTTGCCTTTCGAATCGTGTTTTTTGGTGATGAAATAGAAGAACTTCAAACCATTGACCCTCTAACTGGCAAGCGGATAACTCAAGAAACAAGCATCATTATCTACCCTGCCAATTTATTTGTTACTGACAGAGACTCCTTGCCAGGCATTATCAATCAAATACAGGATGATATGATGGCACAAGTTGAATATTTTCAGGAAGAAGGCAGAATGCTTGAAGCCAAACGCCTAAAAGAACGTACCGAATTTGATATTGAAATGATGCGTGAATTAGGCTATTGCCCTGGAGTAGAAAACTACTCACGCTACTTCGATAAAAGAGAAGCGGGTGCAAGGCCATTCTGCCTACTCGATTATTTTCCCGATGATTATTTAATGGTAATTGATGAAAGCCACGCCACCTTGCCACAGGTTAGAGCCATGTGGGGAGGTGATAGAAGCCGAAAAGTGAACTTGGTTGACTATGGATTTAGAATACCTGCCGCTTTAGATAACCGGCCTCTCACATTTAATGAGTTTCAATCCCTTCAAAACCAAACCATTTATGTGAGTGCCACTCCTGCCGATTTTGAACTAGAAGCATCAGATGGTGTGGTGGTAGAGCAACTCATTCGACCCACAGGTCTTCTAGACCCCGAAATTGATGTACGACCAAGTATCAATCAAATAGATGATTTATTGGATGAGGTGGACAAAAGAGTGGAGCTTAAAGAGCGTGTACTTATTACCACGTTAACAAAAAGGATGGCTGAGGAACTAACCAAGTTTTTGGCAAGAGCTAGCGTAAAATGCAGGTATATTCATTCGGAAGTTGATACATTGGAGCGAGTAGAAATTTTAAGAGAGTTAAGACTTGGTGTATTTGATGTTCTTGTAGGAGTTAACCTTTTAAGAGAAGGCCTCGATTTACCTGAAGTATCATTGGTAGCTATTTTGGATGCTGATAAAGAAGGTTTTTTACGAAATGTTCGATCATTAGTGCAAACCATAGGCAGGGCTGCGAGAAACTCAAATGGAAGAGTAATTATGTATGCCGATAAAATCACCAAGTCGATGCAAATTTCGATTGATGAAACTAATCGAAGAAGAAAAATTCAAATGGATTATAACCTTGAGCATGGCATTACCCCTACCACAGTAATAAAATCGAAAGAGGCCATTCAAAGTCTATCCAAAACCCCAGACGATAAAAAATATTATGTAGAGCCCGAGCAAACCTCATTAGCGGCCGACCCCGTAATGGCTTATATGACCAAGCCTGAAATTGAAAAACAGATAAAGCGTACTCAAAAAAATATGGAAAAAGCAGCAAAAGAGCTCGACTTTATTATAGCTGCTAAGTTCAGAGATGAGGTGGCAGAGCTTAAGAAAATGTTAGAAACCTGAGTTCGGGATAAGGAATGCCGTCAGCTTTAAGCGTCCCGATGGCTATCGGGATCATAACCAACTTATCTCGATTCAGGTTACAAATAAGAAATACCTTAAATCCGCAAGGAACTTTGTGATGAAA
>CAZZML010000519.1:0-2654 GCA_964654735.1 uncultured Roseivirgaceae bacterium
GGTTGATGTGGGACGTGAGCCCCAATACTATTTTGCGATTTGCTGCATTTAGAACATTAAAGCGTTCACTACTTAATGATCAGACCATTGAACCGACACAGGTAGCCGGTTTCAATCAGTTTTTTGATGATTTTCTAGGTACAAGAAGTACTCGTTATGGCATAGCCTTAGATCATAAATTCACACAGGATTTCTTTATGGGTGTAGAAGCTTCATATCGTAAATTGGTGGTACGTTTTCCTTTTTTTGGTAAGGACAAGTGGAGTGAGCAGTTATATCGAGCTTATTTCAATTGGACATTATCATCAAATAGTGCTATGAATTTTGAGTATCGATTTGAAAAGTTTTATAGAAACAAAAAGGGAAGTTTTGATGATTTTTATCCGAAAACAGAAACTCATCTTGTTCCTTTAACCCTCAACTTTTTTCATCCTTCGGGGTTTACCAGTAAATTAGGAGTGACCTATGTTCATCAAAAGGTAGATTTTTTTACAGAAAGTGCTTCAGGTTATGATGACTTTTTTCTTTTTGATATGGGTATAGGCTTTCGGTTACCGAAACGATATGGGGTTATTAATTTAGCGGTAAAAAATTTATTTAATCAAAACTTTAGGTTTCAAGGTGATCATGCACGTACGATAAAGGATGTAGCACCACTTTTTTTGCCAGAACGAAGTATTTCAGGACAAATTACTTTGGGGTTTTAATAAAAGACATTAAGTCTATTGTTTGCCTAGAACCGTACAGCACTATTTACATTTATAACAATAATAATTTTTAGGAGAAAATAGAATGACTAGTGAATCGAATTCAATAACTATTTCAAAAGACCATTATAATTATGCGCGTTGGGGTTTAATTGCGCTTGCAATTTTATTGCTCTTCGCTTTATTTAAATTAGTATCTAGACCTAATAATGTAACGATAACGCCACCAGTATATGAACGCGTTGTTGAAGATGGAAAAGATCCACAATTTTCTAAAGCTACTAAGGCTTTTCTTAAACAAGAAGGTTATGACAAAATAATTTTTATCGGTTCAAGAGGTGTTGGTGGGCGTGTTAAACTTGTAGATGCCGAAGGAAAGGATATTTCGAAATGCAAACTTAATAATGGTAAGGAGTTTGTTGATATTCCAGGGCGAGAGTGTGAAGATATCGGAAAGTTTAAATTTACTAACCTCATCAATATTGGTGTCTTTTATCACAATCCAGGAGGTAATTGCGTGATAATAGGCGGTTACGCTTATTGCCCAAGGCGTTAATCTAAGAAACAAGTCTTAAAATGGAGAAATACAAATCCTAATTTGATTAGTAAGTTGCAGTTGATGGAAAGGGCTTTTTCCTCTTATAGCCCTTTCAAATCATTTCTACAATTAATTATTAAATAAGTATAAAGTTCTATGCTCCACACTCAATTTATGGATTAAACCGTGCAAGAAGAAGCATTCTTAGGCCTTAAAGCTATTCCTTTTCTGTCTGATTTACCGGATGATATTTTATTTGATTTGGCCTCGCATGCTAAGAAAAAAACATTTCCAAAGCATGCGATTATTATTAGCGAAGGGGATGATACAAGTTCATTGTATATTTTGTTATCGGGAAAAGTTCGGGTTTTTTCTAGTGATATTGATGGTAAGGAAGTAACTTTGCTTGTACAAACACCGGTATCTTACTTTGGTGAACTTGCATTACTTTCTAATGAGCCTAGATCTGCATCGGTGATTACGCAGGAAACTTCTCGCTGTGCAATGATTTCTCGAGCTGATTTTAAACACTGGCTTTCTAATCACCCAGATGTTGCATTTGGTTTGATTCAAGATCTGGCTAGTACAGTGAGGAGGCTGACAGACAAGGTTAAACAATTAGCCTTGTTGAATGTTTATGAAAGAACTATACAGGCACTACAGGAAATGGCCGCTGAAGAGGAAGGTGTTTTAGTTATCAGAAACAGGCCGACTCAACAAGAATTAGCTAATGTAGTGGGTTCTTCGAGAGAGATGATTAACAAAATCATGAAAGAACTGACCAAAGGTGGCTATATAGTAATTGAGGGCAAAACACTTAGAATTGAACGTAAATTACCCGCTTCATGGTAACAAGTGCTGAGATAGGAGGCTTATAGATGTAAAAAACCTATATCGCTCTCATACCTCATGACAAAAACAGAGAAGGATTGTTTCAAACATACTTTATTTTTTTGTAAAAGTATAAATTAATATCAGTAGAATAGTTTTTAACATGTTTGCCACCGTGTTTGTTTTCAAAGGAAGTGAATGAAGCATAGTAGGTATAAATAAAATTTCAAGTAAATTATCTGATGGTTCTTTAAGTCATTGAAATCTATAGTTTAATTATTTCGGTGATTGCTATTTAATCCTGTTCTCATATTTAAGTGTACATTTCTCTTTAAATTTAGTGTCTTTTATACTTGATCTCAGTCTCCTGAATTCTACTGATTCGACAGCACAATCTATTTCTTGGTAACTCATTTCTAATGTCCTTTTGCTCAATTATGCCCTCTTTATTTAGCTATCAAAGCGGACATTTTAACTGGGGTGAAACCAGGCATTACTATTTTGCACCTACATTTGTGTGTTGAAGTGTCAACCCCAAGTAGAAATGTCCGGTTTTCTGCAAAGTAGAAGTGTCCGCT
>CAZZML010000520.1:0-2645 GCA_964654735.1 uncultured Roseivirgaceae bacterium
CCAATATTATTTATAAATATCTAAAAATCAGTTAAATACAAATTGTTTTCAATCTCTATTAAACCTTTTCCCTTTCTTTTTCTCTAAGAACCAAACAAATTAAATAACGAGAAAATGAAAAAGCTAAAAACAATCAACACATTAGTAGTTAGAACTGCCCTCAGCCTTGGAGTTGTAGCCATGTTATTTGCTACCTCTTGTCAGCAATCTGGGGATGAACCTAATGCAACAGATTTTTCATCAATGGAAACAGATGTCATTGTTCAGGCCGATTTTGATGAAATTGATGACATTGCAGGAAGCGCAATGAGTTATGCAGACGCTGCAACCGGAGGTAAAATAGCCGCCTCAGAAGAAAGAGGTCTGGATGAAAGGGCTTCTTGTGCAGTAGTAACACACGATAAGGAAGCGCAAACAATTACTATCGATTTTGGAGATGGATGTACTGGACCTTATGGAAATACCAGAAGCGGAATTATATTTATTACCTATAACGGAAGCCGATTTGTGCCTGGCTCAACCTGGAAAGTGGAATTAAGGAACTTCTACTTTAACGATCGTCATATTGAAGGAACAAGAAATGTGGAAAATGTATCTGAATCATTAGAAGCCAACCCTAAATTTTATATTACCTTAACCGATGGTAAAGTAACCTGGCCTAATGGTACATTTGCAACTAGAGAAGTTGACAGGTACAGGGTCTGGGTAAGAGCTGCTAACCCACTGCTTGATGAGATACATATCTTAGAACGTAGTGTAGCGTATGGATTAAATAAGAATGGAATTAAATATAGTGCAACCGTTTTGGAAAACTTAATCTTTAAGAAAGTATGCAGAGTTTCGAATGTGGCTCGCATACCGGTAGAAGGAATTAAAGAAATAAAGATTGGAGAGAAAACTTATACCATAGATTTTGGAGATGGAAAGTGCGACAGCATAATAACTATAATGGTAGGTAACGAATCGAGAGAGGTTGATGTTTCAAACCGTATATGATTTCTTGAATGGCAAACGTGCCATCAGGTTGTTGAGTAAGAGCCCCCACGTTGTGGGGGTTTTTTATTTAGCCAAATCTATTTTAATTAAGCATGCGTAATTCTTAAGTTTGCACTAAATCATTTAACATGAAGCAATACCACGATTTAATGCAGCGAATACTCGATAAAGGAGTAGAAAAAGGAGACAGAACAGGTACGGGAACGATTAGTGTTTTTGGACACCAAAGCAGGTATAATTTGCAAGAAGGGTTTCCGGTTATTACCACTAAAAAACTGCATTTGAGATCAATAATTTATGAATTGCTTTGGTTTTTAAAAGGCGATACTAATATTAATTACCTCAAAGAAAACGGAGTAAAAATTTGGGATGAATGGGCAGATGAAGAAGGTGATCTTGGCCCTGTGTATGGTTACCAATGGCGTAGTTGGCCTGCACCTAACGGAAAACATATCGATCAAATTTCTCAAGTGGTAGATCAGCTCAAAAACAACCCAAACTCCAGACGCATTATTGTAAGTGCTTGGAATGTAGGTGAGATCGAAAATATGGCCTTGCCTCCTTGCCATGCATTTTTTCAATTTTATGTAGCCGATGGCAAGCTGTCGTGCCAATTATACCAGCGCTCAGCCGATGTGTTTTTGGGCGTGCCTTTCAACATTGCTTCCTATGCTTTATTAACTATGATGGTAGCACAAGTGTGTGGATTACAGCCTGGAGATTTTGTGCACACCCTAGGTGATGCTCATTTATACAGTAATCATCTTGAGCAGACCAAACTTCAGTTAAGCCGAACCCCGAAGAAGCTTCCCACAATGAAAATCAATCCTAACGTAAACAATATCTTTGATTTTGCGTATGAAGACTTTGAATTGGTTGGTTATGACCCCGACCCTCATATAAAAGGAAAAGTAGCGGTGTAAGCTATTTCCCATTTATATAATTCTTTTAAGAAATAATTAACGTTTAGTGTAACATTGAGTATTAATTACTAAACCAACTTATGGGGGATAAAAGTAGTGTGTTTGATATGATAGGGCCAATAATGATAGGGCCAAGTAGTTCGCATACTGCAGGGGTAGTTAAAATTGGCCGTGCAGCAGTAGGATTATTAGGCAGCATTCCTATTAAGGCTGAAATTACCTTTTATAATTCGTTTGCCAGAACTTACGAAGGTCACGGAAGCGATCGGGCAATTATTGCAGGCTTGCTAAATTTTAAAACGGATGATGAGCGAATCAGAACATCTTTTGATGTAGCTAAAGAACAAGGGTTGGAGTATTCATTTCGTTCTGTAGGTAATGCTAGTACCTTTCATCCTAATACGGTAAGTATAAAACTGTACTCAAAAGAGAGAAATTGTACACTTATTGGTGAAAGTAAAGGGGGAGGTGTAATAAACATTGCGGAGGTCGATGAGTTTAAAGCCGGATTTTCAACTTCGTTGGTTACACTACTTATAAAAGCAAAAGATATTAAAGGAAGCATATCATTTCTTTCTAATGTGATATCTCAAGATGGATGCAATATCGCAACTATGTCCGTTTCGCGAAAGGGTAAGAACGATTTGGCTTGTCAGGTGTTTGAAATGGACTCAGAATTAAAAACAACAACAATTGATTATATCAATAACCTCGATTGGGTTATTG
>CAZZML010000521.1:0-2644 GCA_964654735.1 uncultured Roseivirgaceae bacterium
CAGGGTTATTGGCTCCTGATGGGGTAGCTATTACCTTTAATTTTATGCAACCCGCAGCTGAAATACGTGCTTTGGCAATTATTCGTACCGTCGGCCGATATAGCGAAAGGGTGGTGACTCATGAAGCAACCTTCAGAGTATTAGCTGAAATTCGGTATTGGTTTTTTGGAAAATTGATTCCACTCGCTCCAGGACGCCTTGCGATGCTACGAAGTGCTGATTTGCTCAGTAATATTACTCAGGACATTGATGCTCTAGATGCATTGTATATAAGATTAACTGCTCCATTAGTTGTTGCAATATTGGGAGGAGGGGCTGTTATTGTGTTTATATCCTTTTATTCAATCCCAATTGCTTATATTGCGTTTGCTTTTTTAGTTATTTCAGCCGTTTTAATTCCTTGGCTGTTTATGCAATTAGGACGGGCGAGTGCCAAAAGATTGGTTGAGCAGAATACAAGTTTTAAAATTAAGCAAGTTGAAATATTACAGGGTTTAGCAGACTTGGTGGCATTCAATGCAGATAAAAGACTCCAAAAAAATATAATCACTGCCTCCGAACAGATAATAGAAACACAAAAGGAAGTGAAACACTTATCAGCATTTTCTTCAACCATAACTACTTTACTATCGCATCTTGCAATATTGATCACTCTTGTTATTAGTAGTGTTTTATTTCAACAAGGGGCTATTTCAGGTGCTGAATTGGTGATGCTTTGCTTTTCAGTCTTAGCGGTTCATGAATTAGTTATGCCATTAGCATTATCCATGCAACTGTTAGCAAAAACACAGACTGCAGCCAAGAGAATTTTAAACATTACAACTCTTACTCCAGTTATTTCAGAACCCAAGCATCCGTGTTCTGTTCCTAGAACTGGAGACTTAATTATCAGAAATCTTAGCTTTCGTTATACAGCCGATTCTGACTGGGTTTTGAAAAACATCAATTTAAATATCCCGCAGGAGAGTAAAATTGCCATTGTAGGGCCTAGTGGTGTCGGGAAAACGACATTATTGCAATTAATAATGCGCTATTACGATCCTCAGCAAGGCGGAATAGAATATGATGGAATAGACTATAAACAGTTTAATTCTGATCAACTAATGAGTCAGTTATCAGTGTTATCACAACAAACACAATTGTTTGCTGCCACTGTTAAAGAAAATTTATTAATTGCCAACCCCTTAGCAACAGAGCAAGAGCTTGACTTGGCAATTAAGATGTCAGGATTGACTCAGTTTATAATGAAATTACCTAACGGAATCAACTCTTGGGTAGGTGAAAATGAGGCAAAGGTCTCTGGCGGAGAAGCCCGGCGAATTGCCTTAGCCAGAGTTTATTTAAAAAATACCGCTGTGCTGTTACTAGATGAGCCAACAGAAGGTTTGGATAGTGAGACAGAAAATGATGTGTTAAATGCTTTGCAACATATGGCTAAGCATAAAACACTGATAATGGTGACCCATCGACAAGCTGGATTAAGGCTAGTGGATAGTGTTTATCAAATAAATAATGGTCGGTTGTATAAAAAATAGATAGACCTAATAGTCTTTATAATATACAAATCGCTGTACAATAAAACCCATTAACATTGATATTACAAAAATTGCAGGCTCTAATAGACCTATTCCCAGGCTAGAAAATACAGGTCCTGGACAATACCCTGCCATCCCCCAGCCTATACCGAATATAGTGGCTCCGAGCACAAGTGGTTTATCAATATCTTTTTGTGTGGGTAATCTAAATTTTGTATCAAAAATAGGTGTGTTTCGTTTTGTAATAAAACGAAATGTAATAAAGGTTACTGATAGTGCTCCGCCCATGACCAAGGCCAAGCTTGGGTCCCAGTTTCCACTGACATCCAAAAAGTTAAGTACTTTGTAAGGGTCAATCATTTTAGACAGAGTAAGACCGAAACCAAAAAGTAGCCCGGCGATCAGGGAAGTAATAATTAGCTTCATACTACCACTCCGATGACGTGACGAATTATAAAGACGGTTAGGCCACCTGATAACATAAACACTATGGTAGCGATAATTGATCGTGAAGAGAGACTGGCAATACCACAAATGCCATGGCCACTAGTGCAGCCATTTCCCAATTGAGTACCAAAACCGACAAGAAAACCAGCAACAATTATTAAACCTACTGGAAAATCAAGTCTCGGGCTAAAGGACTCAGGATACAAATAAACAAAAAGCGTTGTACCAGCTATCATGCCGAGTAGAAATACTAAACGCCAGAGCCATTCTCCAGCAACAGGCGTAAGTAATTTAGATATGATACCGCTAATACCTGTAATGCGTCCGTTAAACAACAACATGATAGTGGCACTAAAACCAATCAATATGCCTCCGGCCAGAGCCGAATACGGTGTAAAATTTTCCATTATTAATTCCTTATATTAATATTTCCATGAATAACCGATTCCTATTGATTGTAAAATTTTTGATTAAACAAGTAGCAATTTAGTATTAAGTTGACAGGTAGAGGGTTCTTTATTAATATTAGTATCGACTCGATATTAAAAAAAGAGTATGTAGATTTATTTTGCTAGTAGTGTCATGTTGATTAATTACTTATTTGAAATTAAAGGTTAAAAATAATGAATGAAGAAATAAAAGAAAAAGATAATTTTGTCTTA
>CAZZML010000522.1:0-2640 GCA_964654735.1 uncultured Roseivirgaceae bacterium
ACTGAATGACATCATATTATGGCTTGTAATAGATTTTCCTTGCGGATTTAAGGAACCATTTAAATTTCTATTCTCACCCCTGCCATAAAATGAGTGCCCGCTTGTGGGTAGTAGAAATTCTCTCGAATATCATTGCCTCCTCCTTGATAGCCCCATGTGTAGCCATTGGCTTCATACATTTTGTTAAATAGGTTATAAATAGCTACATTAAACGAAATTCGCTTCATTCCTAGAGCGGCTAGGCCATAGGAAGCACGTGCATCACTAATGTAATAGGCGTTAAGCTTTCGGTCTTCATCGGTTGTATTATCTAGGTATTGCTTGCCCACATATTTATGAATCCAAGCAATTTCTAAATCTTCTAGTGGATGGAAAACAATAGTAGCTCCAGCGGTTACATTAGGGCTAAAGGCTATTTGAGTATTGGTGTGGTTAATAGATACTGGTATTGCTGGGTCAAACTCCCCGTTGTTGCCCGAATTATATACAATCTCATCAAAGCTTTGAATGATGTTGCGACTAATGGTGGCATTGGCTTGAAGATCAAATAATGAATTTATTTTAATTCCTGTTTCTAATTCTATTCCCATTCTGTAACTTTTGGCTACATTGGTTCTCAAAGAGGCTCCCACATCGTTTAATTCACCAGTTAGCACAAGTTGGTTTTTATAATCCATTAGGTAATAATTAGTTTGCAACCATAACTTTTCAGTCCTTTTTTTATACCCAACTTCTAAGTTTCGAAGTGTTTCAGGTAAAGGGGTTACACCCAGTGGAGCATCTATAAAATCGTTTCTGTTGGGTTCTTTATTGCCAACACCAAACGAAGTATATACACTTGAATTAGCTGTTAGCTGATAGCTAGCTCCAACCTTGGGGTTAATAAAATTGAAATCATGATCTTGATTAATTGCTTGCCTATCGTTATCTATCCCTTGTAATGTGTACCCCACTTTCCGGTATTGTAAATCTGCAAATAAGGATATGTTAGATATTGGTTCCCAAATCATTTTACCATAAATTGTAAAGTCAGTTTTAAGACCGTTATTATCATAATATCGATCACGAATAGAAGTGTTGCCTGCAAATTGTGCCCAAATAATTTCTCCAAAATGATCTCCATCGTATTGATTCCATGCGCCACCAACTAACACATTGAGTGTATTTGATGGAGTATAATCAATAGAGAATGTGATGCCATAAAAATCATTATCTAACCATCTTCTACGGATTAAATTGGTTGAAAAAATGGTGTCTGAACCAATGGTTGGTCGATCAAACCCATACTCATCTAAATCCTGGCCTTTTTTATACTGCTCGTAATACCCTTTTCCTTTGGTGTAGTGTAGGGCGGTGTTTATGGTAAAATCTTTGCTTACATCCCAGGCATAAAGTAATTGATAATGGGTTTGGGTATAGTTATCTACTTGGTTGCCATACGTGTAGAAATTATATGTCCTGCCTGAGTTTAGCAAGTTATCAGCCTCTTCAGAGTCTAAGCCATTTTGGCTGATATAGTCTAACATTCCCTGCTCATCATTCTTAACTCTAGCTTCCGGAGTGCCATACCACGATTGATATGTCACTTCTTTGCCAGAGAAGATGTTAAGTTTAAGCATAGTGTTTTTGCCATAATACCCACCTGATAAATAATAAGAAGTAAGATCAGAACTAGCTCTGTCTAAATAGCCATCCGATACTACCTTGGAGAGCCTGCCGTCAATTGTAAATTTGCCATTAAGCAGCCCTGTGCCCGCCACCAAGGTGTGTTTACGTGTGTTGAAACTGCCAAAACTATTGTCTAGCATAGCATAAGGTTTAACTTTTAAGGCACCCGTTTGAATGTTGATAGATGCTCCGAAAGCACCTGCTCCGTTGGTGGAGGTGCCAACTCCTCGCTGCACTTGTACAGACTCAACGGAAGAGGCAATATCAGGCAAATCTACCCAATACACTCCTTGCGATTCGGAATCGTTATATGGGATTCCATTAAGGGTTACATTTACTCTAGTAGCATCGCTGCCTCTAATTCTAATGCCTGTATAGCCTACCCCTGCACCGGCATCTGAGGTAGTTACTACTGAGGCTGTGCTTTCTAATAAGTAAGGAAAGTCTTTGCCATAGTTTTGTTTTTCTATGTCCTTTTTTTCAATGGTGGTAAAAGTTACAGGTGTTTTTTCTGATGCTCTAGTTGCAGTAATAACTACTTCATCGGTTAAAATTGATGAAGCAATAAGTGCTAAAGTTTGCGAGCCTGCACCTACAATAACTTTTTGTTCAAGAGGTTCATAGCCTAAATAATGAATTATAATGGTGTATGTTTTGCGCTTTAAATTATTAAAAGCAAACTTTCCAAATTCATTGCTTAAAGTGGCTTTATTGGTGTTAGCCAACTGAACGGTAGCTCCAACTAAGGGCTCGTTCGTTTCTTTATCAACAATTTTTCCATTGATTTGTGTTTGTGCAAATACATTTGCACTTAGCAACAGTATTGCTGCTAGCATTAGATTTTTCATGTTATTTATGTACTCAATAGGTTAAACATAATTAGAGATAGGGGTCTCTAATCTTTCGTCTATCCAAACTTCCTACGGCCGCATTATCGGCATCAGGTTCATTGGGTATATTCTCAGCCTGTAA
>CAZZML010000523.1:0-2615 GCA_964654735.1 uncultured Roseivirgaceae bacterium
ATTGAGCTATCAAAAACTGGTTTTTGGTAAAATTAACACCCAAAAATTGTGTTTTTCTGCTTTTGGAAACTAATTTTGGTGTATCATTTATTTAATAAACAAACTAAGTCTTTATGAGTTAACCCAAAGAAATATGTTATAAGACATACGATCAATTAATAATGGCTATACTATGTGTTAATAATTATCGAATCTCTGAATAAAATATTTTGAAAACTTTATTTTTCAAACGAACATGTATTTTTTTTCTTATTGCAATTGCGTTTTGCAATAACTTAAATGCTCAGGAAGTATCTTATGCTCCTAGCCATCTGTTTAGTGTAACCCAAGGTTTGCATTCACCGGTAAGAATAGCCATTGACAACAGGGACATTATATATGTAACAGATGCTCTTCAAAAAAACATTGCCAGATATGATACGTTAGGCACACTTTTAGGTGTGATTGAACCGGGAGGCGCGCCCATTTCAATTGCCATTAATAATAATAACCAGATATTTATTGGTGATGGCAAATCAGGAGCCATTCTTAAACTTGATGAGGTTGGTGTGGCAACTGAAATTTATACAGAAACTGTATTTCCTTCCTCAATGGCATTTGGGTCAGATAATAGTCTTCTTTATGTAGTTGACAGTAAACTCAAAAAAGTTATAGTGTTGGATTTGGATGGTAATGTTATTCAAATTATTGGAGATGGTGTTTTTCTATCGCCAACAGGAATAGCCGTTGATACTGATAATGACAGAGTATATGTGTCTGAACATGGTGGGCTAGGTACTGGTTTTAAACCAACTGTTAAAATATGGATATTTGACTTAGAAGGCAATTTGCTTGATAGTTACGGTAAACATGGAAAATTAGAAGGCCAGTTTTACAGAATCCAAGGGTTAGCGATAGGCAGATGTGGCAGCTTATATGCAACGGATCCTTTTCAGGGTACTGTTAGTATATTCACCAAATCAGGGTTCAACACCAGATTTGGTGAATACGGCAATCAACCGGGCAATCTAAATGTTCCTCTGGATATAGCCATAGACTCCCGGCAGCATATTTGGGTAACCTCTATGAATAATGGTACGCTCGAAGTCTATTCTATCAATGTTACAGGGCCTACTTCACATATCTCAAGTGTTAGCCCCTCTATTTGTACAGGAGAATCAACCGACATTAAAATTGCATTTACAGGAACATCTCCCTGGACATTCACCTATACAATAGATGGCTTAAACCCTGAAACAATTAATAACACAACTAATAACCCCTATATTTTAACTGTAACTGATACTGGTCTTTACGAAGTAACAGCACTTTCAGATGCTAGTAGTGAATCAACTTGCTTTTCCGGAAGTGTAGATATAAGTTTAAACCCATTACCAGCCGTTAATCTTGGTACAGACATTACCACCTGTGAAACATATACCTTGGATGCAGGCACTTCTTTTAGTAGTTATTTATGGAATGACGGAAGCACCAATCAAACGCTGGAAGTGCATAGTACAGGTACTTATAGTGTAACAGTAACGGATGCCGGTGGATGCCAAAATTCAGATGAAATTGAAGTTGCTGTAAATCCTTTACCTGTTCCGGAATTTATCTATACCAAAAATTATTTAGAAGTTGAATTTGTGAATAATTCGACCAATGCAAATACTTATTTATGGGATTTTGGGGACGACAAAACAAGCATTGAAATGAACCCTGTTCATATTTACAAAAATCAAGGCATTTACAAGGTAAACCTAACAGTTACAAGTGATAACTGTAGTAATGCGGTTAGCACAACCACAGACCTTTCGGTAGCTGCCTTCGAAGGTGATTTTGCTAAAATCTATCCGAACCCATCAAACGGAGTATTCACCATAGAAATCTACAATCCTTTTAACTCAGAGATAGAAATAGGAATAGTAAGTACAACTGGGCAAAGGGTTTACTCAAAAAAATATCAAAACCCGAAAGTAATAGAACAGATTGATTTAAGTGCTTTTTTAGATGGTATTTACAGGATTGAATTTACTTCCAAGGATTTAACAAAAGTGTATAAAATAGTTATTAACGAATAAATGAAATAAACCTCAAAGCAGGCAATATTACTTTTATATTGTATGAAGCAAATTATTATAGTTAAGAGGTATTATCAGGCATGGTAATCGTTAAAAGTAAATTATAAGTATATGAAAAGAAGGAACATCAAAATAGCAAAACAGTTAATTCTTTTTCTGGTTTTCCTTTTCTTATTTCTTATATATGTAAAGGCCAAGATTCCGCATTTGCTTGAGTTTTCCATTTTTAATAATTTTGAAAAAGCAACCTTTGCTGCCCCCCATGGAGAGTGTAATTCCTGTCATATTTTTCATTCGGCACCAGGAGCCCAATTAGGCATGATAGATGGAAATGCCAATTTATGCATAAGCTGCCATAACCCGGCAGGGTTGGCAAACGCAAAACCATTTATGAATGCTGACAAGGCAATACCAGGAGTTAGTGGAACCTCGCACGCCTGGAACCAACCCGCAATCAATACTACTTATGGGGCAAATTTTCCTTCAGATACTGAAATGGCATTAAGAGTGGTAAGCGATACCATTGTGTGCTCAACCTGCCATAACCAACACTCG
>CAZZML010000524.1:0-2614 GCA_964654735.1 uncultured Roseivirgaceae bacterium
TGGATCTTGGATGTGGTTTTGGGCATATAACCAGGGGTTTGACGAAAAGGCACAATGTCATTGGGCTGGATAATAATTTTTATTTACTTTTTGTTGCTAAATATTGGATAGCACCGGATGCAGAATATGTTTGTTGCGAAGCGGATGCAGATTTACCCTTTGTTAACGACGCTTTTTGTTCCACTATCTGTGTGAATAGCTTTCATTTTTTTGACAAAAAAGATCATTGTATTAAAGAAATAAAACGACTTATTGATGACAAGGGTAGCATTATACTTGCAGCGCTTCATCACTCCAAGACTAAAACCAAGACCTCTAATTCAGCTCTCTCGGTAAGAGAATATACACGCTTTTTTGAGGATATGTCCCATACTATTATATCTGATGATAAATTACTGGAAAGATATAAAGATAAGCGTGGTCCGGCACTGGGAAGGCCGTATGATATTAATGACATAGAAAAGGAGACGTTGATATCTATAATAGCAACGCACGATGAAGATATTATGGTGGACCATGGAGTATTTGATACGTGGCCACATAGTGTCGGCCGTCTGGAAGTAAATCCTCTATATGTCGATGAGGGTATGGATTCAACTGGATACAAGCAATATCGGAGACAGTTCCCTTCGAAATTTTATGAAGAAGAAAACCATCTCTGCAAGTCCTATTTGCCGCGTCAGGCTGTAATTAACCCGGATATATTGAATCAGGCTTCTTACGAATCTGAAAGTCAGGAAATAGCAGATATTGAACATTTAATAGCAAGTTGTGTTCTGTTGGATATGCCTGAGAGATATCATAAATAGATTTATGCATATGAAGTATTAGAGTTAAGCGCCTAAAATATTTGTCACAAATTCATTGTACGTTTTTGTAAATATTGCTCTGGTATGAGTTTTATTAACAAATTTCCAGGTAGATTTTGATAATTGATGTAATTCATCTGGTGAATGGCCAGATAATTTCATGACAGACTGTTTAATTTTTTCTATGGTGTTTTCCTTTAACACAATACCATTTGTGCCAATATCGACACTGGATTCATAACTGATAATCGGAATTAATCCTGCGTGCATACATGTAATAACACTTCCTCCTCCCCCTTCTGCACAAGTAGGATACACAAGGCCTATACAATTGCGACATATATTAAGAAACTCGGGGCTTTTCACATCTATCCAGCCATGAGTATGTATGTTTGGCATGTTGTATAAATGATCATGATATGCCTTAACAAACGCTTTTTCTTCATCAATTGGGCCACAGACCGTCAATTTATGATCAGGTAGTTTTTCAAACGCTTCTAAAACAAGGTCTAATCCTTTGTGAACAAACCCTGAACTTCCAAACCATAAATAATTGTTTTTAGCAGAACTAAAATCTTTTTGATCATCAAAATCATAGACCTCTGGCACAGATATCGGTATACGATAAATAGATTTTTTGGCGTATTTATAACTGTTAATTGTATATTCATTGCCTAATATAGTTGCACAATCTGAATTTTCGATGGCGAGGTTGGCTTCGACCATCTTGATATTGCTGAGACACACCCCTTTACGCTCCTTGAGAGAAAGTAATCTGGAGTACGCTGATTGATTATTCAAAATCCAGTGAGCTGTGTCGAGGTGTGAAACTATTTTACAATCCGGGTTAAGGTTTTTTGCAATACGTTCGAGATTGGTTCTCGCCGATATAAAATATTTATATTGTTTTTCAGGTATAAATTTCCCGTTAAGGTAACTAATTACATCGACATGGTAACCTTTGTCCAGGAATGTTTTTACCATCTGGAAAGATTCCCAATCATGAGTATGGTGTTGTGATATTTCATCTTCGTTTTTACACAGAAAGGGATCTATAATATAGGAAACAAGCACAGTTCCTTTTACAGGCAAGAGTGATTCTGGTGAAAGAAAAATAACCCGATCGTGAATGTTATTTTCACTGCCAGGTTTTATAATATTTTTAAGTCTTTTTTTTATTTTTCGCAGGAGAATTTTCATTTTTTAATAACATGTTTGATCTTTTTCAGCATGTCTGTGAGCTTACCAGAGTTCGGGTAGTTTGATGTAAAGTTGGTCTTGATAAGGTTTATGGGGAATACATGACCGTAATCAAGATTACCAGAATTTCTAATTGTGTCGAGCATAAATGTTTCATCATCGAACCAGACATAATCATCATACCAGGTCCAACAATTATTGGTCTTGTAAAGCAGCGCAATTTCTTCTGCTATTTGTGAATTTGTTTTTAATGTTAAATATTCAGATTTAAATCCGGAAATATATTTTTCGAGCAGTTTGATATTATTTGAACCGCAATAATTTTGAAACCAGATATTAAATTGTCTGCTGCATTGCAGTGATTTGACGGCTTGATAGACCAGTACATGGTCCTCGTGACCGTATTCACCCCAGGGGTTATGTGTAAAAACATTATTATAACCTGATACTTTATTGTTTAGACTCGAAACGAGTTTGTTAAAACTTTGAATGTATCGATCATTGGCCTTTTTGTCTTTTGATAAATTTAATCCATATCTTGTTACTTCGGGGTTTTTCCAATCTGCCATGCCAAAAGACATGGGTTCTTCTATACCTAATGAAGA
>CAZZML010000525.1:0-2609 GCA_964654735.1 uncultured Roseivirgaceae bacterium
TGCAATAATTCATGCATATCATCAATAGTATGTGTTGGTGTTATTTTGCATTCTTTTTTATGCACGTTATAATAGACTTGGTCTATGCCATAATGATATGCCCCTTCAATATCTGATAATGGGTTATCTCCTATCATTATGCACTCTTCTTTGTCAGCTCCAATCTCATTAAGGGCAAAATCAAATATTTCAGGTTCAGGCTTGCGAAACCCTGCCCTACCCGATGTAACTATTTTATCAAAGTATGGCTCAAGTCCACTTGCTTTAATCTTGATAAATTGAATTTCATCAAACCCATTAGACAGAATATGAAACTTGTACTTTGAACTAAACCTTTCCAATACTTCTTTTACCCCTTTAACCAATTTTGGTTTAGCCGAACAAGTACTCATAAAACTATCTTGCATTTGCATAGGCACTCCATTTAAATGGAGACCTAGTTTTTCAAACATTTTCGGAAATCTTTCCTTTCTAATAACCTCTCGTGTCAACAATCCTTTATCAAATTGATCCCAAAGGGCATTATTAATTTCTCTGAAAATTTCTATAAAATTAGCAATCTCAATACCTTGGTCTCCAATCCGGTAAACCTCAAAAAGGTTAATTAACGTATCATATGAATTTTGTTGAAAGTCCCAAAGGGTGTCATCTAAATCGAAAATTATATGTTTTTTAGTTGCTGCCATCTATGTGCTGAAATTTTATTTTGAGCCAATTCTCTATTAGTATGCAAAGTTTGGTATACTTCTAGGTCGTTTTTGAGAGTTGCATCTTTCTCTACGAAATCAATAAACCTACTTATCACCTCATATACCTCATCCTTTATCATATAAATTACCCACTGATCAAGTTTTTGAAAAGTTAGCATTCCAGAGTTTTTCAAGTAGGTAACATGCCTTGATGTTTTTGTTTGAGTAAAATCCAATATATGCTCCAAATCTGATATAGTCATAGGCCCTTTATTTATTAATAGGTTTAAAACCCTTAATCTAGCCTCATCACCTAAAGCTTTCATAAGTTGGGTTCCTATACTTAAATTAAATCGGGTGAGACGCATCAAATATTAATTTAACCACAAATTAAACAATTGATTTGCTAAACTATCTGTTATAAAGACTGTAATTAATATCTTTGAACTTTATGAGCAAATCAAATTCCATACAAAAAGCTGCTCTATTAAGCATATTTGCTTTTATTGCATTAATAATTCCCAAAAGTCTCTTTGCCCAAAATCAAGAAATAGTACAGCTAACCGGAATGGTTGTAAGCGATAACGGACATACTGCAGTGCCTGGGGTTCATATTTATGTGCCTAAATATGGAAGAGGAACTACCTCAAATAGTTATGGTTATTTTTCAATGCCAGTACTGGTTGGAGATGAATTGGTATTGAGCTCCATTGGTTTTATAAAACAATATTTTGTTGTTCCAAATGGAACAAATGGTAGGGTGAACGTGGTGTTTAAAATGGAAACCGATACGGTTTACCTTGAAAATGTTGATATCACACCCTTTCTTTCAGAAAAAATGTTTAAAGAAGCCATTTTAGCTATTAACATACCCGATGCAGGCGAAATAATTGGAAATAGGCTGGACGGCAATGCTCTATCAGCTATGGTGCGAACTATGCCTTATGATGCGAGTTTAAATGCAAACTATTATTTTAATCAACAACTGTATTATATGCAGGATAATTACGGACCAAGAACCAATCCTTTCTTAAATCCATTTAACTGGTCTAAATTTATAAAATCGTTGGATAAAAAGAAAAAATAATCTCTTCCTCATTCCTGAATTTATTAGAGTGTTAGAGCAACTACTATAAGTACTGCTAACAACACATATACAAGCCCGATCAATATCTTAAAAAAATTAAGTTCTGACTTTTTCATTTCTGTATAATTAGTTTTCATACCAACTATACTATCATAATGATGCCAAAAATAAAAGCGGGTCATAAAGGCCGCAATAAGCCATTATTTTAATAATGGCTATAAAAAAAGTTCCACTTTGGAACAATTATCCTCAAAATGGAACTTTGACTTGGTTTGGAACTACTCCTTTTATCCTAAGTATTGCACCAAATTCGTAGATCTATTAGATGCTCGTAGCTCTCGCAATGATTTTTCTTTTAGCTGACGTACACGCTCCCGGGTTAACCCTAGCTCATCACTAATCTGCTCTAGAGAAAGTGCATTTTCCCGTCCAATACCAAAAAACATTTTAAGTATCTCCCTATCTTTTGGTTTTAAGGTAGAAAGCGAACGTTCTGCTTCAACAGATAATGAACCTGTATAGGCTACTCCTTTATCGGTAGCATCTACTGTTTTATCCATTAGCACATCAAGCAAAGAGTTATCGTCTTCATTGGCAAATGGCGCATCCATTGAAAGTTGCCTCATATTACCATCCAATGTTTTCTTCACTTCGCTCACAGTCATCTCTAGCACTTGTGCCAATTCTTCATCGGTTGGCTCCCTTTCAAGGTTTTGCTGCATTTCAGAAGCAGTTCTTCTAATTCTATTAAGCGTACCTACTCTGTTAAGAGGCATTCTTACCATTCTAGAATTTTCTGCCAATGCTTGCATAATCGATTGACGAATCCACCA
>CAZZML010000526.1:0-2596 GCA_964654735.1 uncultured Roseivirgaceae bacterium
GCCCCATTAAAAGATTGAATAATAACCATTCCATAACCATAGAATATATAGCCTACAGCAACAATTCGCAAACATAAAACTCCGTACTCTATGACATCGGGTTTACTACTAAATAAGGCTAATAGATTAGGGGCAAAAACAATATAAATTATCGAGACTAATCCCATAAAATAGGCATTATATTTACCTGTTTTCCAAACTGATTTTTCTGCTCTATCAGGTTTTTGAGCTCCTAAATTTTGACCTACCAACGTTGCTGCTGCATTACTCATACCCCAAGCTGGCATCATCGTAAACATAACAATTCGAATAGCTATGGTATAACCTGCCAGCACTTCGCTACCAAATTCTGACATAATACGCATTAAGAAAACCCAACTTGAAGTTCCGATCAAAAACTGACCAATACCACCTAATGAAACTCTTATCAAATTAAATAGAATAGCTGTTCTTATAACCAAATCTTTAACCCTAATTTTAATTTTACTCCAACCATAAAACAGTACTACTAATTGAAAAACAACCGCTGTACCTCTACCAATTGTAGTAGCTATTGCGGCTCCTTCTACACCATACGCGGGAATGGGACCAAACCCAAAGATAAATATCGGATCCAAAATAATATTTAGACTATTTGACAAAATTAAAGTCCACATTGCAATGGATGCATTGCCTGCACCTCTAAATATAGCATTGATTAAAAATAGTAACATAATAGTTACATTACCACCTAACAGTACTTTGGTATAGCCAAAACCTTCTGCAATCAAGTCCGGTTCTGCTCCCATTAAAGACAATATTTCTCTAGGATATAAAATCCCGAAAGCACTAATAACCGCGGCAATACCTACGCCCAAAAATATAGCTTGAACGGCAGCTTGAGAAGCGCCTTTTATATCTTTTTCACCAACTCTACGTGCGACGACTGCTGTTGCAGCCATACTTAAACCAATGGCAACAGCATATACCAAGGTAATAACAGATTCTGTTAAACCAATAGTAGCAACGGCATTGGTACTTATTTGAGAGACAAAAGCAATATCAACAATGGCAAAAATAGATTCCATCATCATTTCAAGAATCATGGGCACAGAAAGCATAAAAATTGCTTTGCGAATACTACCAGAGGTAAATTCTTGATCTTTACCGGCAAGGGCAATTTTTAAATAGTTAAAGAGTTTTTTAAATGTAATTGTATTTGAAGATGTCATGATTTAGTTACGTAGTATGAATAATTACAAGAAAGAATAGAATAATTCTTCCTTGTTTTAAGAGGAGTCAAATTAAATTTGGCTCAAGCCGAAAACATAACTTATACAATCATAAGTGACAAATATATGAAAAATTACTGTTGTCCGGCAAAAGATACGAGACCGCCCTGTCTGCCGACAGGCAGGCTCGCTGTTAGAAAAAAGAATAAAGACTTGTTTTAGGTAATCAATATTTAGATAAATAAGAGGAAAATGGTCGTGTTTAAATGGATGTACTTATGATGATAAATTATAAATTAAATACAATATAAAGATTAATAGTTTAATAAGTAGTGTGCAATAATTACTACGAAATTTTTCTTAATAAACGACCCAGAGGCAGAGCCATCGAGGTATTAAATGGAGTTTGCTACGCAAACATCGTTATTTCCGTCCGCCATAGGCGAGACGAGGAATTAAACCACATCTTCTCGTCCGCCGAAGCGGAACGCGAAGGAGGATTAAAACTAAGCTTTAATAACAATCTCAGCCTTATCATCTAATGCAATCGCTTGTTTTAAATCTTCCAAATAGTGTTTACGTACTTTTAGCTTTGTTTCGGCATGAGCTCTTAGATTTAATTTACTAAACATCTCAGCAATTTTAGTAGCTGTCGGTAACAAAAGTTCTTGTGGTACTACCTTATCTAAAAACCCCGCAGTCACAGCATCTTTCGGGTTATACATTTCAGCATTTATGACGCTACGTTCTAAAAATATCGGTGATAATCGTGCTTTTGCCATCACAATTCCTGCATTATGCATGGTCATACCTATCATTACTTCATTTAAACCGATTTTAAAATCACCTTCTACACCAATTCTATAATCACATGCTAATAATAAAAAAGCTCCTTTTGCAACTGCATGCCCACTACAAGCTGCAATGACGGGTAATTTAAATGACAACATACGATGCACTAGGTTTGAGCCATTCATTACCAATGCCTTAGCAGATTCAGCACTTTTAGTCATAGTTTTTAGGTCATATCCTGCAGAAAAGACACCTTCTTTTCCAGTTAAAATTACTATTTTATTGGCTTCTTCCGCCTGATCTAAGACATTATTAAGTTCATCGATTACTTGATGAGAAATAGCATTTACTTTTCCATTATTAATTGTAATAACTGCATAGTTATTTTCTAAGGTATAGTTGACAAATTCATTCATTTTTAATAGTGAATTAAGAGTAATTGATTAATGGTTATGTTTTAAGTTTAAAATTGCCAGTTAACCCTTTATCCAGTTAGTAATAACTTCATCAGTAGGCAACGTTTTTGGAGAAATTACCATAACAAGCTCGCCTTTTTCATTTAGTAGATATTTTTGAAAATTCCAAGCCACTTC
>CAZZML010000527.1:0-2587 GCA_964654735.1 uncultured Roseivirgaceae bacterium
TAGTTAGAACAACCTTCAAACGAGTGTTATTTTTTATAAACGAAATCATCTTAATGAGGTCTGGATGTAAGGTTGGTTCTCCAATTCCTGCTAGTGCTATCTCCTCTATGAAATCAGCAGAATCTAAATTTAAAATCATTTGTTTAAATTGTTCATAATCCATCATTCCTTTTTCTCTAGACATAGTATGTCTGGGACAAAACCAACAGTTAAAGTTACAAAGATTGGTTAACTCAATATTTACTTCAGTGAATCTAGGATCTTTAAAATACATTATAATCACTAATAATTAAGGTTAGTTTTTTAGTTTTAATAGTCTGTTAAAGAAAATTCTATATGCAAGTCTCAGGGATATTTTAAAATTGACCCAGGATTTTATCTGGGATATCTGCCTGTAAAAATATGAAAATCTTAAGTAATTGCTTTTTACCGCCAGTTGATAATAATGTTCAAGCTTCTTTCTGGATAAACCCTTAGGAACGTATGCAATACTGTAAATGTCAAATTTTGACCAATCCTTAACCATAAACCCTTCTTTTTTGGCATGTTCATAAAATTCTGTACCGGGAAACGGAGAGGCCAGGGTAAAAGCACAAAAACTCTTCTTATGCTTTTTGGCAAATTCAATTGTTCTTTTCATTGATTCTTCTGTTTCACCCGGCATACCGAGAATGAATCCCATATCAGGAATAAGTCCTGACTCATTTATTAATTTTATTCCTTCTTCAATTTTTTCTATATTTTCTCCCTTTCGCATGTTCTTTAAAATTCTATTATCAGCAGATTCAACACCAATAAATAGTTTAGCACATCCACTTCTTTTCATAAGTTTTAATGTTTCCTTGTCAAGCCTATCAGCCCTTATATTACATCCCCATACAAGTGATTTGTTAAACTTTAATAATCCCTCACAAATTTCCTGTACCCACTGATTATCAACATTGAGAGTTGAGTCACTAAATAATAAATTTCTGACATTGTGTTTATTGTACAATAATTTGATTTCCTCAAGAATATGTCCAGGTGACCTTTTACGTTGTTTTGCACCTAGAGCATTTTTAGCCCCGCAAAATGTGCAACCAAAAGGACATCCACGGCTTAAAACCATATTTGCATAGTTCTTTTTAATCGTCCATACATCGAAATAATTCTCCATAGGCAATGAGTCCCAATCAGAAAAAGGTAATGAGTCTAAATCCTGAATATACTCTCTGAACGGATTAACTTTGATCTTTCCATTTGATCTCCATGCGATACCCTTGATCTGATCATAAGATTCTTGGTTTTGTACACTGTTAATTAATTCAAGCATTGTGTATTCACCTTCACCAATTACAGCCACATCGACTTCCTTGTTATTTTGCAACAGGCTTTCATATGCTGCAGATGGGTGCGCACCTCCTACAATAGTAATAACATCAGGTAAGAGCGATTTTACAGCCTTTAAAAAAGGAATGGTTTGAGGAAGGTGATTCGTCATAAGAGTTACACCAATAATTTCCGGTTTTAACTCTTTTATGTATGCCAGAATATTATCTCGTTTTTTATGGTAACCGAAGGCATCATACAAGGTAACGTTACAGCCTTGCTGCTTTAAAAAACTCGAAATTACTGACAAACCTACTGGTTGAAGCACTCCGCTATAATCAGAAATATCATTAATGTTTATAGGTAGATTTAATAATAATGTTTTTGTTTTATTTTTCATTTTTACTTTCTATAGTTTAAAATAAAAACTTATGCTTCAACTATTTATTGCAACAGCTGGTTTAGCTATATTTTTATTGCTGCTTATCTGCTTTAATCACGAACATTCTTTATAAGCAATTAATTATAAAAGAGTTAGCACTGTTTAACAGTAATTGCTGGAAATGTCCTAAACATCTGAATTTCAAAAGGATACAACTTTGCAACATGATTAAAGCAGATAAGCAGTTTGCAAATAATGTAATTCCTCAAAATGAATATTAAATTTCAAAGATGTGACACACTGTTCCGGTTAAGTCATAGGCAGACTTGGCCCTTGTCTTCTTCCTATAAATAGGCATAACGAAAGGAGATAATCATGCCAACAAAACAAATTATGCTTCCTTGTATAACCTGCGGAAAACACGCACTCCATATTCAGCAGGCGCCAAACCACATTTTACACTTACTGCTAAGCCTGGTTACCTGTGGTATCTGGGCAATAATATGGCTAATAATTATAGTTTCAAAAGAAAATGCGACGTGTACATTGTGCGGCACAATACATAATAGTAAAGCTTTTAAGTGATGTAAATTATAGCATCTGTGTTTTTAAACTGTTGTACGTATAATTTAGAAAGGCAGGCTCTATCAGATGACCGAAATTGATATTGGCAACAAGATATTTCAAAGAATAAGGGGCGCAAGAGTTGATTTATTTTTACAAGGAGAAATGGCACAGCTTACTTCCCTCGCTTTAGAAAATGCTGCAAAGTCAGTCGAAAAGGATGAACGTGAGGAATTTGAATTTAATTATCCGGTTGGCTATCTACCAAATAAAGAAACAATAGTAAGCACGCTCAAATACAAAAAAGATAAACTAATCGAGCGATATGCATTT
>CAZZML010000528.1:0-2581 GCA_964654735.1 uncultured Roseivirgaceae bacterium
GATTAAAATTGAAAAAACTGATTAAGGACTGAGGAACGACAAAAAATAGAGGCTTAAGCTTTTTTATTTTTTTGACACCTTTTTTGGTGGCGTAATAATGTTGTAGAGACAAGGCATGCCTTGTCTCTACGATTGAACAACACCGGGCGGAAAAGCGATAGTATTTTTCTCCAATCAGCTTCCAAAAACATATAGATTCACAAAAATAAATGAACGAACTTGTTCACTACCTATAAGAGTGAAACAATGAAAGAAGTATCAAAATCAATACTAATATTACTTGGAGTATTTAGGTCTATGATAGTATTTGCTATCGAACCTAGTAACTACCACATATCCTCTCAAATTTTAAGCATTCCAAACTTAGTTGTGAAGGACAAAGGGCTCTATAAGGATACAAAATTATTGTTAAACCTGGAGGGGTCATGGAAAATTTTAGATTTAGACCCCAATCCAACATTAGAAACTCAGCTTAATTTAACGGGACATTGGGGAGGTCAGATCGACCGTTTTCCAGGCGACATTTGTTTTAACCCTCATCCAGAAGACTGGTGGGATCTTGGATACTTTGACATTTCACTTATTCAAAATAAAAATGTTCTCACAGGAGCAATAATTGGAAATGCCCCTTGTGCGATGGGTGTTGATGGAAAACTAATTGGTACAATAAATGATAGAACTATTTCTTTTACAATGGTATTTTCAAACGGTGATGAAATTAAGTTTAAAGGCAAAATTTTTAATGATTTTGGTTCGATAGAGGGGATAGCCACCTATAACAAACCAATATATGGGGATGATAACTGGGATTGGTTGTCACTATCTCCCCATTCAGAGCAATTACACATCCGAGCGGATTAAAGATTGTGAAAGTCGTTTTTATCCTCTCTATAGTAAGGGGTTAGAGAGTATTAGAATCCTAAATTAAAGATTTTTTTCAATAACTTGTTTTTTGTAAAATCCTCCTCAATCCCCTTTTTCAAAGGGGAGGTTAAAAGCAAATCCGTAAAGCGGAATAGCGATAGCGTTTTCCGCCAATCAGCTTCCGAAACCCTATAGTTCTACTGAAACAAATGTCGGAAAACGCTTCGCTATTCCAACCTACTGAACCATCCGCTCTGAGGAAAAACAGATAGTAAAAGTGGATCCTTCACCAATCTTACTTTGTATATCCAGTTTACCTCCGTGCCTCAGGATTATATGCTGGACAATAGCCAACCCTAATCCAGTTCCCCCTTTATCACGAGAACGCCCTTTATCAACTCGATAAAAACGTTCGGTAAGATGGGAAATATGTTCCACTGGAATACCCTGCCCTGTATCCTTAACTACAAGACAGGCTTCTCCTAAAGCTGTTTTTTTCCATTCCACAGTAATTTTCGTTCCATCCTGGGTATGGCGAATCGCATTATGAATCAGATTACTACAGGCGCTGATGATTTCTTCTTCGGATCCCTTGATCTTTAAAGTACTATCTATATTAGTTTCTAGCGTGTGACTATCACCCTCAATTAACGTGGCTTCATCATGACAGATTCCTTGCAACACTGAAAACATATTAATAACCGTATTATCGTCAACACTTAATTCCGAGTTTTCAAGGCGAGAGAGCGTTAACAAATCTTCGATAATACTCTGCATTCGGATAGACTGATCGGAAGCTGCTAATACAGCCATTTGCAAATTCTCTGGCAAATTATCATCTTCCTGCATAATCTCAAGATAGCCAGCAATAACAGTCAGTGGCGTGCGTAATTCATGTGAGGCATTGGCAATAAAGTTTTTACGCATTTGCATCACATTTTCACGTTCAGTAATATCTCGTGCAATCAGTAATTTCAAGTCTTTTTGAACAGTGATTAGTTGTAAAACCAATTGCCGCCCAGCACTTTGAGGAAGAGAGCATTCAATTTCTTCATCAGAGTTTTTAGCTAATAATTTCTGTAACTCAGGCACTCGTATAAGATTATCAATCCGTTGTCCACGATCTTTTTTTATATCAATGTTAAGCAAAGTTGAAGAGCTTTTATTAGCCCAATCAATTTCATTGTTCCTGTTAAGTACAACGGTTGCATAGGGTAATCCGCTAATTATCCCCTGAGAGCGCTTGAGCAGTTTCCCCAACCGTTTTTTACGTTGATTACTTTGTTTTTGCATGACTTGAATTTGCTGAGTAATACTTTCCCAAAGCCCACTGTTATCGGGTAAGTTTTTTGGTTTTGCTCCTTTATTCAACCATTGTTGTAACTGCTGAAGTTTATAGAGTAACCATGCAACATAGCCCATCAAAGCTAAGGTTAAACTTGCAAAGCCCTGGTCACTTAGTTTCCATCCCAAAAAGGCAATTAATAATACAAGAACAATACGCCAGAATTCAGTTTTCCAGACCGCGTTATTCATTGTCAGGTTTTATCTGGTAATTGAATAAAGCGATACCCAGCGCCGCGAACAGTCTCCACTATTTCATCAATGCCAAAAGGTTTAAGTATTTTCCTTAAACGCAGGACATGTACATCAACCGTACGTTCTTCAATGAAGATACCTTGCCCCCAGACCTGATCCAGAAGCTGAGAACGGGTAT
>CAZZML010000529.1:0-2580 GCA_964654735.1 uncultured Roseivirgaceae bacterium
ATCCCACTTTTTAGCAAAAGCTTAACCAGTGGGCGAAGCTGCCAACGCAGTGCTTTAACTAATGATTCTTCAGGTTGAGCTGATTTAATTGACAAGATTGAGGCCTATTTATCAAAATACGTGGTAAATTTTACCACATATTGACCGGTTTAGTGTATATTTGTCCACCTAGTATATAGATAACTATGCCATATATGTGCAGAAGGGAGATCTTTTCATGATGCTTGAAGCAAAAAAATTGACTTGTTCTAGAGGTTATAGAGATTTGTTTAAGAACCTAAGTTTCGAGTTGCAATCAGGTCAGCTTCTGCTTGTTGAAGGAGAAAATGGCAGTGGCAAGAGTACCTTGTTAAAAATATTATCGGGACTTCGACAACCTGACAATGGAATAATGTATTGGAATGGTGATGAAATAGCATTTGCATCGACAAATTATTCTAAACAAATTGTATGGCTAAGTCATCGTAATGGCGTTAATACTTCATTAACGGCAAAAGAAAATATACAGGTCACAGCAAGTCTGAGTAAATCGAAATTAACAGACATAAATTCAATTTTAGAACGTGTTGGTTTAAAGCCTTATGCAAATACACCTGTTAGGAGATTTTCGGCTGGAATGAAAAGAAGATTGGCCTTGTCACGATTGCTGGTTAATAAAGCGAAGTTATGGATTTTAGATGAGCCGCAAAGTGCGCTGGATAAAGTGGGTATGGTATTGTTAGAAGAAATGATTGAGCAGCATGTGGCTAATAATGGAATGGTGATTATGTCATCACACCATGATGTTCAAATTAAAAATGTATCTATTAAGACATTAGCTCTTTAGCTCTATAGTTACATGACAAATTTTATTTTAATCCGCAGAGAATTTTTAATTGCTTTTCGCAATCGACATGAGGCACTTAATCCATTGCTGTTTTTTGTTTTGGTGTGTCTTTTATTCCCGTTGGCTGTGGGGCCATCATCAAATTTATTGAGCGATATTTCGGCAGGTATTATTTGGACGGCGGTTTTGTTAGCAACCTTGATGTCATTAGCTAATCTGTTTAGGACGGAATATGAGGACGGCACACTTGAATTGATGGTGTTGGCGAGTCATCCATTAGTGGTATTAGTCATTATTAAACTGTTGGCACACTGGACGATAAATATTTTGCCCTTAATTGTGCTTTCTCCGATTATTGCCTCTGCATTAGGCATGACTTTTACTGTCCAGATCACATTATTACTAACATTACTTTTGGGTACGCCTACACTTATATTAATAGGTGCAATCGTAGCTACACTAACATTAGTTATTCCCCAAAATGGAATGTTATTAGCATTACTTGTTTTGCCCCTATATGTACCCATATTAATCTTTGGTACAAGTGCTGTTGATGCCACAGCCTCAAGTCTTTCTGCCGCTGGGCCACTTTATATAATGGCGGCGATATTAGTTCTTAGCCTGACCTTATCTCCGCTAGCCATTGTTTCTGCTTTAAAAACAGGGGTTTCACAATGATGAAATGGTTACACACAATGGCATCATCAGCTTGGTTTTATCGTTTCTCCGGGAAACTGATTCCATGGTTAATGGCTATCTTTGCGGTGCTATTTCTATATGGCCTATATGGTGGATTGGTAACGGCCCCTGCAGATTATCAACAAGGTGATGCTTTTCGTATTATCTATATTCATGTGCCCGCGGCATGGATGTCATTATTTGTCTACGTGGTGATGGCGATATATGGCTTTATTGCGCTGGTTTGGCGGATAAAATTAGCTGAGGTTTTACTTGTCAGTAGCGCTCCAATAGGAGCCGCTTTTACCATACTCGCCTTAGTGACAGGATCGCTCTGGGGAAAACCTATGTGGGGCACATGGTGGAGTTGGGATGCTCGGCTAACATCAGAATTATTACTGTTATTTTTATACTTGGGCGTAATTGGCTTGTATGCCGCCATAGAAGATAAAAGAATGGCTTCGAAAGCTGTTTCTATTTTAGCTTTAGTTGGCGTGATAAATATACCGATTATCCATTACTCGGTGAAGTGGTGGAACACTTTGCATCAAGGTTCAACCGTTACCGTTACTGATAAACCTAGCATGCATATTGATATGTTGATTCCATTATTGGTTATGGCTACGGCATTTAAGGTGTACTACGCCATTTCTTTACTGATTCGAGCGAGAGCTGAATTAGTTGAGAGGGAGCCCAATAGCAAATGGGTGAAACAGGTGATTGAGGACAGTAATTATGACTGAGTTTTTATATATGGGCGGCTATGCTTTTAATGTCTGGACATCTTATGGCCTAGCCCTGCTAGTGTTATTAATCAACGTTATTGGCCCTGCCCTAAGGCATAAAAGTAATTTGCAAAAAGCCAACGATATTCAAAAATTTAATGAGACTAAATCTGATGACACCTAGACGTAAAAAAAGACTGATAATTGTTGTTTTTATGCTGGTAGGATTAAGCGTGGCTACAGCCTTGGCATTAAAAGCATTTAATGAAAATATGATGTTCTTTTATTCTCCAACAGAGGTAAATGCTGGCAAGGCCCCCATTAACCATGATTTTCGCTTAGGTGGTTTGG
>CAZZML010000530.1:0-2578 GCA_964654735.1 uncultured Roseivirgaceae bacterium
CTAAATTGGTTCAAAAATAATTAGGAAGCATAAATTGTCGATGAAATGCAGGTTTCAACTAGGATTCTACCTTGATTCTACCCTTGAATCGGCTCTACTTTTGAAGAAATTATTTTCAACCAAGGGCGCCTATAATAATTGCTTGCATCCTCTGGCTTTGGAATCTAATTTAGTATCAAGGCGTGGTTTTGAAGATAGGCTGGTTGCCTACCAAGAAATCACAACGAAGAGACTGAATTAGATAAAAAGCCCCTTTGGGCAAGATTTGAACTTCAAACCTTGCAGAGGACATAATCAATTAATAGAGGAGCCCTATAAACAAAAATATTATGTTAACTTATTTTAATGAAGGTGGAGTATTGTTTATGGGCATGCTTTCCATTGTATTCTTAGTCGTTTTTATTCTTTCCATAAAAAATGCACTTGTTATTTTTTCTAAAGAGAGTGATAAGGAAAAAGTTAGTAGCCAAATTAGTTTGATAAAGTCACTTGGTCTGTTTGCTTTAGTATTGGGGTTTCTTGGTCAATTTCTCGGTTTGTTTCAAGCATTTAATTTCATAGCAGAAGCTGGCACAATTTCTCCTGCAATTTTGGCTAATGGGTTAAAGGTGTCGTCCATTGCTAGTATTTATGGTATGATCATTTTCTTAGTAGCATACCTGATATGGTTTGGTTTAAACTTAGTACTAAAGAAAGAATAATATGTTAAAAGGGGCAATAGTCGAATTAAGGTTTTTGCCCCTTTTTACTTAAATAAAGATCGCATTATATTTAGGTTGAACTATCTTTAACCTATGATAGAATTACGCAGCGACACGTTTACAAAACCCTCTAAACCAATGCTCGAAGCTATGATGGCCGCAAAGGTGGGCGATGATGTGTTTGGAGATGACCCAACAGTAAATTTATTAGAAGAAAAAATGGCTGACATCTTCGGAATGGAAGCATCTGTTTTTTGTCCTTCGGGCACAATGGCCAACCAAATTGGTATTAGGGTGCACACCCAGCCTCAAGATGAAGTTATTTGTGATAAGAACTCACATGTTTATTTATACGAAGGTGGCGGTATGGCTTCCAACGCAGGTGTTTCACCAGCTTTACTTGATGGTAATAGAGGTAGAATTAAAGCTTCGCAAATAGAGGAAGTAATAAAGCCGGATGATGTACATGCGCCAGTTAGCCGCTTGGTAAGCCTAGAAAACACAATGAATAAAGGTGGAGGAAGTTATTATGATTTCATGGAGATAGAAAAAATAAGAAGCCTTTGCGATGATAAAGACCTTGCGCTCCATTTGGACGGTGCTCGTTTATATAACGCTTTGGCCGAAACTGAAGAAACTCCAGCCCAATACGGAGAAGTGTTCGATACAATTTCTATCTGTTTATCAAAAGGATTGGGAGCACCAATTGGTTCGGTTTTGCTGGGTTCTAAAACCGATATTAAAAAGGCTCGAAGGGTACGAAAAGTATTTGGTGGAGGGATGCGCCAGGCAGGTTATTTGGCAGCCGCAGGAATTTATGCGCTCGATAATAATAGAGAACGATTAAAAGAAGATCATCAAAGAGCTAAAGAACTAGGGAAAGCTTTGCAAAAGGCTTCTTTTGTAAAAGGAGTAATGCCTATTGATACCAATATTGTAATTATTTTAGTAGATGATGCGCAAAAAAGACTGGAACAACTAAAAGAAAAAGGAGTACTGGCAGTGCCTTTTGGAGGCAATCAAATCCGATTTGTTACTCACTTGGATTTTACGGATGAGATGTTGGAGAAAATGGTTGATATTACAGGAAATTTATAGAAAATCGTTATGAAGCAACTTTATCCTTACTGCTAAATTTAGGCAAGCCAATCTTCTTCAACATTTTATTTGCTTCTTTTACTTTTTCCGGAAAAAGAATCTTCCCATTAAAAAAATCCAACGATTTGTCGATGAGGACAATAGGTTTTTTTTTCAAGTCTATATTTTTAATTTCCATTAATTAACTAAATTTTCGTTTTACAAGAAAGGCACTATAGTTAATGTTCTTATCAAATATAAGCCATTCGTTATCAACTTGACCATATATTTCAAAATCATTTTCAACTTCTGCTAAATATTTGGATATGCCAATTTGGTATAATCTTGTCCTTGATTTGGTAACCCCAGTGGCATAAACCATCACATTTGGGCGCTTATCAGTAAATGCATATAGTGTTGCAATAACCGTAGCTAAAACTTTTTCACTATCGCCATTATTTGAAATTATGGTGTCATCAAGTTTGCCAGTGTTAGCATTTTTATCACCAAATCCTAAATTATAAACTTCTTTATAGTTTGTCTCTTTAAACTGAACCAGTTTGGTTATTTTTCCCTTAGACCCGGTACTAACAAATTCGAAAACTTCAAGTTTACTTCCAGCTGTCAGTTCGTACCTATCAAGGTTCATTATAAGTTTAGTTTATTGCATAACAAACTTAGCTAAAAAAGCTTGTCTTTTTGTGAATATCGTATAGTCTAATGGTCATGCTTTTAATGGGGTAGTTTAATGCCCAAATTTTTAAAGGTAATATCTATTTGTGCTAATCAAATTCACGTTG
>CAZZML010000531.1:0-2569 GCA_964654735.1 uncultured Roseivirgaceae bacterium
GACACTATCCAACACAGTAACATCTTCAAAAGAAGCATTCATACCTTGTCCATAAAATGGAACGACAGCATGTGCAGCATCACCCATTAGCAATGTTTTATCTTGATAATACCAAGGTGAACATTTTACAGTGCCTAATGCTCCGGTTGGATTGTTAGAAAATTCACTTGCTATATCGGGAATTAATTCCAGTGCATCAGGGAATTGTTTTTGGAAAAACTCCCTAATTTTTTCCTTAGTTATTAAGTTGTTGAAATTGTATTCGCCATCTTCATAACTTAAAAATAAGGTTACCGTAAAACTACCATCTAGGTTTGGCAATGCAATTAACATATAATCACCTCTGGGCCAAATATGTAAATAATCTTTACTAATTAAATGACTTCCTTCTTTTGAAGCAGGAATTTCTAATTCTTTATAACCATGTGTTAAGAAGTTTTGCGAAAAACTAAAAAGGAACTTACGTTCTAAATAATAACTTTTTCGCAGCACGGAACCAGCACCATCTGTACCAAAAATTACATTTGCCTTTATTTCAAAGTTCTCTTTGGTTTTAGTGTTGTAAAATGTAGCTACATTATTTTCAATATCTACAGCGGTACACTCACTATTAAAATGAATGGTCAAATTATCGTATAAATCGGCTTCAGTAAGTAATAAACCATTTAATTCTCCTCGTGAAATGGAATTGATATACTCGTCTTCTCTTCCTGAATAATTTGAGGTAAAGGTATTTCCTTCTATATCGTGAATTAAACGCCCGTGCATGGGAATGCAAACCTTTCGTGCTTTATCTTCAACACCTGCTAAACGTAAGGCTTTAAAGCCTCTATCCGATAAGGCTAAATTAATTGATTTTCCTACTGAAATATCTGTGGTGCGTAAATCTGGTCTACTTTCGTACACTTTGACGTTATAGCCTCGTTGTGCCAAACGTAAAGCCAGTAGAGAGCCACAAAGACCAGCACCGATGATGAGTATATCCTCTCCTAAATCCCTGCCTGACGGCAAGGCAGGCTCTCCAAAGGAGGGGGCTTTTTTTTCTTTACTTGTATTTTTGTTACTTGAATTCAAAGTATAATATAGTTTATAAATTAAGTTTCCTTCCCTTCGGAAAGGATTGAGGATAGGATTTCAACCATTCTATATACATCCTTAAACGTGTTATACAGTGGTACAGGAGCACAACGTATTACATCTGGTTCACGCCAATCGGTAATAATATGCGCTTCTGTTAATTTTTTATGTAGGCTTTTATCTGCATTTTTAACTTGAATAGATAGTTGACAGCCTCTCTCTTCGGGGTTTGAAGGTGTGATTATTTTTATACCGTCAATATCCAAAGCATTGATTAAAAATTCAAAATAACTCGTTAGTTTTTCTGATTTCTTCCGCAATGCATCCATACCAACCTCATTAAACATATCTAAAGAGGCTTTAATAGCTGCCATAGATAGAATTGGAGGGTTGCTCAATTGCCATCCTTCGGCTCCAGCCATCACATCAAAAGGTTGACGCATATTAAAACGTGTTTCTTTATTGTGATTCCACCAACCTGAAAAGCGTTTTAGGTCTTTGTTATAAGCATGTTTTTCATGAACAAATAATCCGCCTAGACTTCCAGGACCTGAATTTAAGTATTTATATGTACACCAAGCTGCAAAATCTACCCCAGAATTGTGTAAATCAGGTTGAATGTTTCCTACGCCATGTGCTAAGTCAATACCTACCATACATTCTTTTGCATGTCCTAAGGCTGCTATTTGTTTGATGTCGAGATATTGTCCTGTATAATAGTTTACACCTCCTATTAATAATAGTGCAATTTCATCACCCTGTTCTTCTAAGATGGTTTCTAAATCTTCAATTTTTAAGAGTTCTTCACCTTTACGGGGCTTCCATTCTACAAGACCCTCTTTGGTATCAAATCCATGAAAATCCAACTGAGATTCAACTGCATATCTGTCAGAAGGAAAAGCATCACTTTCAATTACAATTTTATACTTGGTCTTCGTGGGTTGATAAAACGAAACCATTAACAGATGTAAATTGGTGGTTAATGTGTTCATAATGACCACCTCAATAGGTTTGGCACCTACAATTTTTGCCATTGCTTCTGTCAAGAATTCATGATATGGCATCCAAGGATTTTTGGCGTCAAAATGCCCTTCTACACCAAAATTTGCCCAATCGTCTAGTTCTTGTTGTAGATATGCCTGCGTATTTTTTGGTTGCAATCCCAAAGAATTTCCAGTAAAATATAGCCAATCATTTCCGTCTTTATCTTTCGGAATATGAAACTGTTCTCTATAGTTTGATAGTTCGTCTAATTGGTCTTGTTGTATTGCGTATTCTAAACCTGATTTATAATTGGACAATGTGAAATGTTTTTCGGTTTTCAACAAAATTAAGGAATTATAAACTTTATTGTATGATTATTTACAAATAAGATATTCTTATAATTAGTTTCATTAATAATGCTTAGTTTAACAGTTCTTAATCTACAAATTGAATAAAATACATGCTCGTAAAAGTTTATGGCAGCGCCGTTTTTGGTGTTGAAGCCACT
>CAZZML010000532.1:0-2563 GCA_964654735.1 uncultured Roseivirgaceae bacterium
TCGGGAGGCGGGCGCTCGATAATGACGATGATTATGATACTTAGTTATATGATAGTTTATAATAAATTTCATCCCTTTATAAAAAACAGACTATTGAAAATAATTTTTTAACAATAATCAGTCCAATAAAATTTAGTTCTCAATTTAACCAAGGCTTAGCACGGGTATAAATAAAAAGCCGCATAGTAGAGCTATCATTGCTCAAAGTTCTTAAAAAAACAACTCTGAGTGGGGTTAGAAGCGGCTATTGTTGATAGCTGTAATGCCCAATAATGCGAAAATCAAATAAGCAGTCGGCAAGTACTTGGCCTCCACCAATATTATGCACTATTAAATAGCGATTACCATCTGATGATTTACGGTTGACTACCAGCCCAATATGTGTAATGGCTCCTCCCAGATTCCAGCATACAATATCACCCGGTTGGTAGTCATCAGCATTTCTGCTCATAGTTTTCACGACACCATGTCTTTCAAAAAAAGCCATAAGATTAGGTACTCGCCTGTGGTCAATATTTTTATCGGTTTTAGATAAGCCCCAAATTGTTGGGTAGAGGTTAAAATGTGCCAACATATCTTCATGCACTTCTTTTTGCAAGTCAATGCCTAGTTTTCGATAGGCACGTATTACCACATCGGTACATACCCCTTTATCAGAGGGTACATCGCCATTGGGGTAGCTTATTGAAAAATAACTGGGGTCGTAAGTTACCTGTTGTTCTGTTAGCTCAATAGATGCCTTAGACAATCGTTCTGAAAAATTAGATTGCGAATAACCTGAAACCCCGGTTAACAACCAAATTAGGAGTGTGAATCTGTGCATACTTGGTTTGCATTTGTACTAATGGCTCCCTACACTCTCACTGGCAGGTTTATCAACCACTAACCTATCCTCTCTATTAGAGATAACCCAAGCCGTATAAAATACCAGTTGCGCTCTTTTTTGCAGTAAATCAAACTCAATTTTATCAACCGTATCTGTTGGTTGGTGGTAATCATCGTGGGTGCCGTTAAAATAGAAAATCACCGGGATATTGTTTTTGGCAAAATTCCAATGATCCGATCGGTAATAAATTCTATCAGGATGGTTTTCATCGTTATAGGTGTAGTCAATTGATAAGTTAGTAAAAGTATTATTGGCTTTTTCGCTTAATTCATGGAGTTCAGATGATAACCTGTTAGAACCAACCAAATAAACAAACTCACGGTTATTTATATGAGCTTCATCTGTTCTGCCTATCATATCAATGTTTAAATCAACCACTGTTTTATCCAGCGGAAAAACAGGGTTGTTAGTATAATATTCAGACCCTAACAGTCCTTTTTCTTCTCCGGTTACGGCTAAAAACAAAATACTCCTCCTAGAGCCATGGCCTTCTGCTTTAGCTTTAGCAAATGCCTTGGCTATTTTTAGTACAGAAGTAGTACCCGAGCCATCATCATCTGCCCCATTATTAATTTCTTCTCCTTGCTTACCAATATGGTCGTAATGGGCAGTTATAATTACAATCTCCTCTTTTTTGTCTGTTCCTTCTAAAAAGCCCAGTACATTTTCAGTGCCAACCATTTGCACTTCTCTCGACATCAAGTACTCAACAGAACTTCCTTTTATTTTGCTTAGTTTTTTATCATTTACAGCTTTAGCCATCTTATCACCAGTGCTGTTAAGCAAAGCTGCACCTGTTGATTTTCCAACTAAAAAAACCCCATTACCTATATCAGTGTTTTCTTTTTTAAAACCTAATCGCCCCTGCGTAAAATAGTTCCCGTACTGATCGATTATTTTATTAAAATCTTCGTCCTTGTCTTTTGCAATTATTACCACTAGCGAAGCCCCATTTTTATAGCCTTTATTACTCAACTCTTTCCATTGCTGAAAAAAGCCGGAAGATCCGTCAATTACTACAATTTTTTCTGCTGCATTAATAGAGGCAAATTCCTCGTCAGAACCTGTGCCTGCAAAAACCGATTGGCCGGCAACAGGGTTTGAAAAATTGGCTGACCCATAATACAGCACTTCTTTGCCATTTGTAAAAGTTGTGTTATTAGCTTTTAAAAAAGTAATGCCCGACTGGCTGCTTTCCAACTCAAACTTTTGGTAATAACTAAAGCCGCTTTTAGTTGGCACCACAGGTTGCAAACCAATTTGTTCAAAATAATCGGCTATAAAAGCAGCAGCCATTTTTTGCCCTCTTTTACCTGTTTCCCTTCCTTCCAATGCATCGGAAGCTAAAATGGTAAGAATCTCTTTCATTTCAGCCTGGTCAATATCTGCTGCATATTTGCGCATAATATCCTCTTGTGCCTGCGCACCCAGCACTCCAATAAGTAAGAGGAATACAAAGCCTAATTTTTTCATGGTTGGTATATTTTAAAGGCGAAAATACAGGAATTATTTGAATTGACGACTAGTAAATTATAAACCAATGTCGTTTAGTTGAGCCACGAACGTCATTGCGAGAGCGGACCCGATAGCTATCGGGTTTAAAAAAATTAGCGTAGGTAAAGGACGGAGTCACAAAAGATTTCTTTTTTATTCCGAGGTACGAGGAATCTTGTGAGG
>CAZZML010000533.1:0-2556 GCA_964654735.1 uncultured Roseivirgaceae bacterium
AAACAATTTTTATTGTTCCTTGGGCTGTGGTAATGAAAGATTTAGGAATGGTTGCTTTTATTGAAATTGTAATTTTCTTTTTCATACTGGGGCTCGGCCTTTTATATGCTTGGAAAAAAGACGCACTAAGATGGGAATAGACTTAGACAAGATTGAGAACCCTGCCAACATCCCAGAGGATTTTCCAGGAAAAGTTATTGGAGCTGGCAATGGAGCAAATATCATTATTACTTCTTTCGATAAAATTGTAAACTGGTCACGTGCCAATTCGTTGTGGCCCTTAACATTTGGCACAAGCTGCTGCGCCATCGAAATGATGCAAACCGGTGCCTCGCGTCACGATTGGTCTCGATTTGGATTTGAAGTAGCACGTGCTACCCCACGCCAGGCAGATATGATCGTGATTGCAGGAACCATTGTCAACAAAATGGCACCTGTGCTTCGTAGATTGTACGAGCAAATTGCCGACCCCAAATATGTAATTGCCATGGGTGCCTGTGCTATATCGGGAGGTCCATTTTTTTATAATACATATTCGGTAGTAAAAGGAGCCGATCACATTATTCCTGTAGATGTGTATGTGCCCGGTTGCCCACCAAGGCCGGAAGCCTTATTGGATGGCATTATGAAATTACAAGATAAAATTAAAAGTTCTTCGATGGTGGATAAAAAACAAACATTGGAAGAATTTGATAAAGGTTTATAAATTTTTTATTTAAGTGTTAACTCAAAACAACATATTAAAATTTCTAACAGAGAATAAGGAGTACCTTAAGAAAAAGTACTTTTTAGATAAAATTGGCCTTGTTGGGTCTTTTTCTCGTGGAGATTTTAATGAAAATAGCGACATTGATCTTATTGTTTATTTTAATGAGGATGCAAAAAATAATAGAATTTACAGATTGTATATTAATCTTCAGCAAGAGATTAAAAACCATTTTCATAAAGAGGTTGATATAATTGCAAATGGGAAAGTCCTTCCTGCATTTAAAAAGAAAATACAAAAGGAAGCTCTTTATGTTTAAGGATAATGATGTTCATAATTTAGATGTTGATATTGTTTGGGATATCATTCAAAATGAACTTCCAGAGACTAAAAAACAAATTAAAAAGCTTCTTCTAAAAAGTAAAGGAAAGATAGAGTAACCACATGAAACAATGAATTTGTACTTATGAAAATGCTTAGAAAGCCAACGTATGCGGGATTAGTGGAAAATAAAGACGTTCAAGATATTTTATTTTGGGCTTTGGAAAAGACACCGTCTCAAAGGCTTTCAGAATCATGGAGATTGCATTGCATAAATAATAATATACCTTTTGATGCCAAGATTGATAAAACGGCTGCGAAAGCATCTTTAAGAAATGAGCAATAATATTTTTAATCCTGATTTTGAGGAGTATATAGAATTGCTAAATAAATATAAAGTTGAATATATATTAGTAGGAGGTATGGCTGTTAATATTTATGGTTATAGAAGAACTACAGGTGATATGGATTTATTTGTGAACCCAACAAAGGAAAACCATAAAAAAATAATTAAAGTACATAACAAGTTTGGGATGCACTTGGGTGAGATGGCTGTTTTGGATAATTTTTTAGATACGCAGAAATATGATGTTTACACCTTTGGTGTTTCTCCTGTTCAAATTGATATAATGACAGCTTGTAAAGGTGTTAATTTTAATGATGCTTATAAACAAGTGTTTAAGGCAAAAATCGACAATGGTATTGACGTTAATGTTATAAACTATGGACAACTTCTAGAAGCAAAAAGGGCTTCAGGAAGAACAAGAGATAAAGCTGATATTGAAGAGTTGGAAAGAATAAAATCTAGCAACAAAGGTTTAAATAAAAAGGGCTAAGTTCTAATTAAAACAGCTAAAAATATAAATATAGTCTGTTTTAAAGTGTTTAAGCCACAAAAAATGAATAGACCCTCTGTGAAACTTCGTGTTTCCTTTGTGTAACTTTGTGCCTGCACACTAGAGTGCTTCTGCACACAGGTGTGAAACAGCTATTACACAGAGTTACACGAAGAAAACTCAGAGAATTCACAAAGGAAAAATAGTTGCCAAAATGCTGTATTAATTAGAACTTAGCCATAAAAAGTAAAATGAATAGAGAAAGCCTGCAAAATAAAATTGCTACCTGGAGTTCAGAGACTGAGTTTTCAGCCGGATCAGTTTTGGCAGATGAGGAGGCAGGCATTAAAGCCTCTCCTGGAACTCAGTTTCTAGAAGTAATTATCAAGCCAGATCAGTTGTTGGAGTTTGCCGAAAAACTACGCAACGAAGATGATCTGCAATTCAACTTTATGTTCAGTCTCACCTGTGTAGATTTTGCAGATCATTTTATGATGGTGTATCATCTACGTTCGATTGAACTGGTACACGAACTCGTTCTTAAAGTTAAAATTGAAGATAAAGACAAGCCTGTGGTTGAAACCTTATGTCATATTTGGCGAACGGCAGAATACCTTGAGCGAGAAGTATATGATTTGTTTGGTGTGGTCTTTACCAATCATCCTGATTTGAGGAGAATACTATTGGATGACG
>CAZZML010000534.1:0-2548 GCA_964654735.1 uncultured Roseivirgaceae bacterium
TTATTATTATTTGCTTTTACATCTTGCACAAAAAAACCGTGTGTTGCAATATGTAATAATTTAGGACTATTTGCTTTTTTTATAGTTTGCTCTGTAGCTTCTGTATTTTGATAAACAGTATTCTTGAAGCCATTGGTTTTGAGAATTGTTGAGACTGCTGCAATTTCCTTACCTGTGCCTGGCAAAGGTGAAATATCGGGCGAACCATACGTAGGGTTACCAACTAGTAAAGCCGTTTTAGTCGAACTTTCTTGAACAGAATGATTGTCAACTAGAGAGCGTAAACTGCTTACGTTTAATATGGTCAGGTTATCCAGCACATAGCCTCCTTGAGTATTTTTAAAAGAATTTACACTCAATTGATTATACACCCCATCGGATGATAAATAGATTAAACTAACACCTGCTAATTCAGTTGCAATGGGTTTCCAAAACTGATCATAACTAAATCCATCGGCTCGTTTTAGTTTGATGGCATTTCTAAAATATGTTAAATACCTTGTTTCTAGCTGATCCCCATTGGTTAAAACTACCATTTTTACCTCCGATGGTTTTATGACCAACGCCATATATTTTATAGATGGGTCATCCAAGGAATACCCGATCCTAATAATTTCAACAGCTGCTTCTCCGTCTTTTAATTTGTCCTGAATTTCAGCCAATTCAGGTGCTTTGCTTTCGTATGCTTCGCTAAATATTCCTGACTTTTGCGAAAGTTCCTTTTCAAGTTGATTTGTTACTGTAGAAATCGAATCGGTATTTACTTTTTGCACTTTCAAATCTTCCTTACTCATAGAATAGTACAGTGCAAGCTGGCGTTTATTATCTATCCATGAGCTATACGTTTTAATCAAATTCTCATCTCCACTATTTAATATGGAGTTTTTAACTTTAGTGGTACTTGAAAGCAGCATGGCTTTTGTAGCCAACCTGTAGTTTATAGCTGATGTAATTACTTCGGAATTAGTTAAGCCAACAGATGCAGTAAAAGCAAAATACTTTTCAAACCTTGGCCTTAGCGTTTTCCAATAGGCTGCTTTTTCAACATCACTCATTGGAGCAAAATACTCGCTTACAAATTTTAACGATTGATCGATCGATTGCTTGAACAATTCATTAGCTTTTTCAGTATTGCCTTGCTGCCAATTTACAAGAGCAAGTTCGGTAATGGTTTCTACATAGTGTGGGTGTTTCTCCCCATAGGTATTTCTTAAAATTCGCTGAGCCGAGGTTAATCTAGAGCTAGCTTCTTTTAACTTTCCTTGATTGCGATATAATACACCCAAACGAGCTTCGGTAAGACCGTAACCGGAAAAACTCTTTCCAAATTTTTTCTCATAAACTGCCAAGGCTTCCATTAAGAGTTCTTCGGCCTCATCATACTTTTCAATTTCCATGTAAAGCGATGCCTTTATCTCTAATAAATGAGCGTAGTCTGGATTCGATTTTTTGCTTTTCAGAGGATTGCGAGAAACAGCATTAATCGCAGACTGAAAAATTTCTTCTGCTTCATCATACTTTTGCTCTTGCTGGTAGAGTAATCCTAAATTTGTTTGAAAACGAGCATATTTCAACGACTTGGTATTCATATTCTCTGCAGCTACAGATAGACATTCTTTAATATCTCGCTCCGCCTCTTTATATCTACCTAAATTTTGAAATAATACACCTCTGTTATTTAAAGTTATAGCATAGGCCATAGATAATTTTCCAGAAATTTTCTCATTAATTCTTAGTGTCTCATTTAGCTTTTTTTCAGCCTCATTAAAGTCACCCATGTTTTTATATAGTACTGCTAAATTGTTCAAAGATGCAGCATAATCAACACTGTTCTCGCTTCGCAATTTTTTACGAGATTCGAGGGCTTTTGTGGTGAATTCCATAGCCAAATCGTACCTGCCCATTCCGTTATAAAGCATTCCTATATCAGCAATAACCCTCGGGTACATTAAATTTGTTTGGTTTTCTTCTATTTCCAAAATGCCTAAAGCAACAAAAAAAGATAGCTGTGCGAGGTCAAATGCATTTGTTGCGTAGTACATCTCACCCATATCAATTTGCTCTCTGGCCTCTTCTAACAGGGTTTTATCCTTTTCATCATCAAGGTAAATGCTTGCTACATTGGTTACGTCATCTAGCTTTTCTTTGTCTTCGTATTGGGCAGACACATCGCTGAACGAAACAGAATAGTTAAAACTAGTGGTGTCAAATTTTTCTCTTGTTTTACGTAGGTGATCAGACATCATTTCAGTGCCTTTTTTTAGCCCTACCGAAGCTGCTTTATCTAGTAATTTGCCGAATTGGGCGTACGAAAAAACCGGAGTTACAAGTAATAAAATTAGGATGGCGCGCATAATGATTAGTTTAAAATCAAAAATACCAAATCACATTTTAAAAAGAGTGTTCTTAAAAAAGGATTCGCTAATTTAGAATTAGACCAGTTACTGCTTTTGGCTAGCCAACAAATAGAGAACCGCCATTCTTGTGGCCACTCCATTTTCCACCTGATCTAAAATAATAGCATGGGTAGAATCTGCTACATCGCTGC
>CAZZML010000535.1:0-2534 GCA_964654735.1 uncultured Roseivirgaceae bacterium
AAAGTTGGTCAAGACAGGCGTGGCCGCCCACAAAGGGCTCCGACCCCTTAACTGCTTCTTAACTGCTTCTTAACTGCTTCTTAACTCATAACTCATCAACAGGAAAGGCCGTAACTCTCTAATAGTTGACAGAATTCTTCAACATTAATACAGTTTTGTAGTTGTTGTCCTGAGCTGTATATGGTCGCACAGTGGGAACCTTTATATAATGCAGTAACGGTAACTAAGAATCGTGCATCCATATTTTCTCCATTAACCCTTATAGTTCCATTTAATGGCGATGAGCTAATTTTGAGTGCATCTCTAAGCGAGGTATCTTCTGAAGTATTTCCAGTTCCTACAATTTGTATACACTTGCTGTTCTTTAATCTATTATTCTCTTTCGTGTATTTAGTATCTTGTTTTGTATCTTCAGTGTCAACAAATATCCCATTAAAACCACATAAATCAGCAGCATCACTTGTAAAAGGGTTTATTGATACAATCTTGCCAGTACTCCAATTAAATCCAGACGCTAATACAACATTTTGTTTAACTAGTGGCTCAATAAGTTCATTATCCCCACATGAAATCAACCCAAACACCATAAATATTAAAATACATTTTCTGATAATTTTTGTCATCGGTATTTCTCCATTATTAATAAAATAAACTCAATTTACCAAATACTTGAAGCTCTGGAACAAAAGCTGAAAGTTGGGGTCCGCTGGCATCGAAAGTACTTTGATAATTAAAGTTATTATCAAAAATATTCCGTGCTTCAAAACTGATTAAACCAATCTTCTTAGGCAATCTGTATCCCACAGTTGCATCAAATGTCACAAAATTTTCATTGCTTTTTGCAAGTGAGTCATCAGTTACCATTTCAACCCGTTGATTCACAAAATTACCTGTGAATTTAGCAAATAATCCAGTATGGTGATAGAAGTTTAGACTGATGGGCACATACTGTGTTTCGAGACTACGTGGATTAGTAAGATCACCCGCTCCTAATTCAAAATCCCTTCTTGTTTTCTCATAATGGTATTCAGACCGAAAAGCAACCCATTTATATGGCAACCAATATAAATACGCCAAATGAGTAGCCTCATTCCTATCTTGATTCACTGATCGATTGTTATTGTTCTTTATAATCGGTTGCCTGTTATTTCTCCAAGTAACCTCTCCCCCAAAGTATATTGATTCGATAGGGTTATAATCGATACCCACTCCATAATTCCAGGATGAAGTGCCGTTATTTCCATCAAAAAACTGATTAAAACCTGCTATTTGGGTAGGCTCTATTGTCTGGTTTGAAGCTAAAGGTCTTTTTAATGATCTGAAAGCAGCACCCCGAAATGTTAAATTCTTGAGTGGATTCCAAATAAGGCCCAATTTTGGATTTAACTGTTGTTTTTTAGTAGATCTATCATCGTATGAGTCATAACTAAATCCCAAGATAGTGGTTAGATTTGGTAATAAATATTGTTTTGAATAAATATAACCGTTTATATACTCTGTATTAGGACTAGTTCTTGAATTTGAACAAAATAGTGTATTTTCAGAGAATGGAGCAGGAGGCGGCAAACTACAGAGATCAATTGGAATAACTTTACTAATAAGATCAAATGTGGTCTTTTCATTTTTATTGCTAACTTTTAAGTTCATGTACCCAAAACCAGCAGTGACATCAAAGACATCTGAATGAAAAATGTATTGCATCTCTGTTTGGTAACCCTTGTCATTAGTGAGATCTAATGTTTCCTGTTCTTGCTTTTGGGCACCTATAAACGGAGGTCTTAAATTAAATTCAACATCCTTGCGAGTTGTATAAAACGCAGAGAAAATTAAATCTTGCGACGGATCGATACGATAATGTCCTCCAACTCTAATAAGATCATGTTCAATTGTTTTTTTAAGATTTTGCTGATGAAACCCATTTAATCTGAAAGGTAACTCACCAGCTCGTACATCATCAGATTTAAGCTCTAATTGAAGGCTGAGGTCTGAAGAAAATGAGTACTGTACAAATGCGTTATAAACATCTTGCTTGAAACCATCATTTTTCCTAAAACCATCATTTTGATAATGGAACTGTCCTAAACTTAAGGACAATTTATTATAAATTCCAGACAGAATGGCATTATCAGTTTTGGTATTATTACTACCTATAGCTCCATTTAATAGGATATGCACACCATTTGATGTATACAATTGGTCATATTCATTAATAGATAAACTGCCCGGTCCAGTACTATTAAGAATGCCAATATTTTCACTTGTCAACTGCGGCTGAACAGGAGTCAAATTTAATGGTTGCAGTAATTGTGCTTGCAGTAGTTCACTAGCTCTGGCTGTTCTAAAACGAGGCTGCCCAATATAGGCATCTGAAAGAAAACGATGTGCTGAATGACTTGTTGAATCATAAGCTAGAGAATTCCATGCTTGCTTCAATGCGACACGACTAAAACCCAAGTCCTTATAAATACGAGCGAGATTTGCACTCCGCGCCGCCAAATCCTCATCCAACAACAACCGAGACCGAAACACCGCCC
>CAZZML010000536.1:0-2533 GCA_964654735.1 uncultured Roseivirgaceae bacterium
ATCAATTAGAAAAAAAATTATCATAAATATTATGTCATCACAAGCATCTTTAAAAACACGAAACGTACAAGAATTTACAGCAGAAACTAGTAACGTGTATGAGTCTGTTACTATAATTTCTAAAAGAGCTAGACAAATTTCTGCCACTGTAAAAGATGAGTTAAGCTCAAAACTTGCAGAATTTGCCTCTACAGTTGATAACCTTGAAGAAATTTTTGAAAACAGAGAGCAAATAGAAATTTCTCGTTTTTACGAAAGAATGCCTAAGCCTACTAACCTTGCCACCGATGAGTTTTTAGAAGGAGAGCTTACACATAGGCTAAAAGAAGAATCAGAAGAATCGGAACTTTAGAGTAGATTATTTTATTTTTGCCATATGCTCCAAGGGAAAAAAATTATTTTGGGAGTATGTGGAGGAATAGCTGCGTACAAATCTGCCTTACTCGTAAGGCTATTAGTAAAAAATGGAGCAGAGGTGCAAGTAATTATGACACCCTCTGCTCATTCTTTTATTACCCCCCTCACACTTTCAACACTGAGTAATAAGCCTGTTCTTACTCAGTTTCAGAAAAATAAAAGCGGCACTTGGAATAACCATGTTGAACTAGGGCTTTGGGCGGATTTACTGGCAATCGCTCCTGCTACTGCAAGCACCTTATCTAAAATGGCCTTTGGCCAAAGTGATAATCTTTTACTTACCACCTATCTTTCTGCTCGCTGCCAAGTTATGGTAGCTCCTGCCATGGATCTTGACATGTTTCAGCACCCAACCACAACAAACTCCTTAGAGTTATTAAAGAAACATGGAGTGGCTATTATAGATGCAGAAGAGGGAGAGCTCGCAAGTGGCCTTGAAGGGAAGGGAAGGATGGCTGAACCTGAAACCATTTTTAGTCAAATTAAAAATCACTTCGCCCCTACCTCTAAACTTACTGGGAAAAGAATTTTAATTACAGCAGGCCCTACTTATGAAGCCATAGACCCTGTTCGCTTTGTAGGCAATCATTCCTCTGGGAAAATGGGTTTAGCACTAGCATTAGAAGCCCAAGAGCTAGGAGCCAATGTTACTTTAGTAATTGGCCCAAGCAGCCTTAAAACAAATGCTATAAAAACAGTAATTAATGTAACTAGTTCAGAAGAAATGTATGAGGCCAGTAGTAAAATTTACGAATCCACAGATGTTGCCATTTTTGCTGCTGCTGTTGCTGATTATGCTCCAAGTACAATGTCTAAACAAAAAATTAAAAAGCAGTCTAACACCATCTCAATTGAACTAACTAAGACCGTTGATATTGCCAAAACACTTGGAAAGCGAAAGAAAAAAGAACAATTTAACGTAGGCTTTGCCTTAGAAACTGAAAACGAAAAAGAACACGCTCAAAATAAATTAAAAACGAAAAATTTTGATCTAATCGTGTTAAATTCATTAAACGACAAAGGTGCTGGGTTTAAAGGGAACACAAACAAAATAACTATTATTGACAAACAAAATAATAATAAAGAATTTAAGTTAAAGAGTAAGACACAAGTTGCAAAAGACATTTTGTATGAAATTGAAAACCGTATATAGCCTTCTATTTACATCATTATTAATCAGCAGCTTTCATGTTAGCTCCTCCCAAGACTTAAATTGCGATGTGGTTATTGATGCTCAAAGAATTGAGACTTCCGAAACCCGGGTTTTTGAAGACATGGAATTAGCGTTTGAAAACTTTTTAAACACTCGAGATTGGACAACGAATGAAATTGAACCCCAAGAAAGAATAAAATGTGGGATTACTATCACCTTAAATGAAATGCCAAGCATTGGCACTTTTAAAGCAACCGTACAAATTCGTTCTGCCAGACCCATTTTCAATACCACTTACGAATCAATCATTTTTAATTTTGCCGATAGAGATTGGTCCTTTGAATACGTGGAATCACTCCCTCTTAATTTTAACGAAAACGACTATTCTACCAATTTAACTTCTATGTTGGCATTTTATGCCTATATCATCATAGGCCTAGATTATGATTCTTTTGGAGAACTTGCTGGCTCTCCTTACTTTACCAAGGCACAAAATATTGTAACAAATGCATCGCAAGGCGGCAGGCCTGGCTGGGGAGCTTTACAAAGTACCCGAAATAGATATGCGCTTGTTGATGACATTACCAATCAACAAATTGAAGACCTAAGAATTGGATATTATAAATACCATAGACTAGGACTAGATGTGTTTGAAACAACCCCTGAAGAAACCAGAAAACAAGTGCTAGAAGTATTGGAAAGCATAAAAACAATAAAAAATAGATACCCTACTTCTATTTTTGTTATCAGTTTTTTTGATGCTAAGTCTGAAGAACTGGTTAATATTTTTGCAGATGCAACCATCCAAGAAAAACGAAAGGCTTATAATTTGCTCATTGAGCTAAACCCTATTAAAGAAGATATTTTTAAGGAGATTTTGAATTAGATGCCAGAATCAAGACGTTAGATTTTTAGCCTGATTAATTCATGAATATTTGTTATGAGCATTTTAAGTGTCTGCCA
>CAZZML010000537.1:0-2522 GCA_964654735.1 uncultured Roseivirgaceae bacterium
TGCCTTAGAGCCTTCGCTACGCTGTGGCGAATAACCATTTAGTTTGAATAGCTGAATAGTAACTTTTCATTTCTTTTAAGGAAGTGATGCCTGGGTATCAGCGAGTTAAAAAAATGGAAAATATCGCAATAAGTCCCGAAAGCTTTCGGGATTAATTTTGTTGTGTTTTCTTACAGGCACTAGTTATCCACAAATGTGGCTATCAGCGAAAGAAAAAAGTAGCAAAAAAGAAAATTTTATAATAGTAACAGTATCTTAGGTAAGTTATATGCTCCTAATCTAAAGGTAGGCAGGAATTTTGATGCAACCCCATAAGGAGTTCCGGCTTTGCAGGAATAACGCAATAAAAGACGAATGATGTTTTAATTAAATGAGTAATTTGTAATTATGAAAAAAACCCTGTTTATCCTTTTTTTCTTGGTCTCAATAATAAGCCAAGCACAGATTTTACAACCTGCCATTTGGCAATATGAATTATCCACAGGCGAATATAAAGTAGGTGATGAAATTGACCTTATCTTTAAAGCTACCATTGATAAAGGATGGCATTTATACTCTTCAGATTTTGATCCTGAGTTGGGTCCTATGGTTACCACTTTTACTTTTACGCCTAACGATAGCTATGAGCTTGTTGGTGAGTTGAGGGCCATCAACCCAAAGAAAGGATACGATGAAGTTTTTGAGGGTGATTACACCTATTTTGAAGAAAAAGGGGAGTTTAGACAAACTATAAAAGTACTATTTGACCAGCTTTATTTTGAAGGCAATTATGAGTATCAAGTTTGTACCGATACCGATGGGAGATGTATTCCTTTTGATGAGGATTTTTCCCAAACCAATTTTGGTCTAAAAAAGGTTCAAAAAAAAAGTGAAGTTGAAATAGCAAGTAAAGACATCACCCCAACACCCTCTACTTATGTTGAGGAGGAAACTACTAAGCCCGAAGACAAAAGCCTTTGGGCTTTTATGTTTTTTGCATTTGTAACCGGCTTAATCACTTTGCTAACCCCTTGTGTTTTTCCTATGATACCTATGACGGTTACCTTCTTTTTAAAGGAGCACGAAAAGGGTGGAAACGGGAAACAAAAGGCCTTGATTTTTGGTGCTTCTATCATTTTTATATTTACTGTATTAGGCACTCTAACCGCTGTATTATTTGGAGCAGATACCCTCAATCAATTAGCTACCCATTGGATTCCTAATGTTATTATTTTCATCATTTTCTTTGTTTTTGCACTCTCGTTTTTAGGCTTATTCGAAATAACATTGCCACACCAATTGGTGAATAAAATTGATGCACAAAGTAATAAAGGAGGAATGCTAGGTGTCTTTTTTATGGCCTTTACCTTAGCATTAATCTCGTTTTCGTGTACGTTCCCTATTGTGGGCAGTGTATTAGTTTTATCTGCACAAGGAGAGTTTGTTAAGCCCATTTTAGGGATGCTTGCGTTTTCGTTAGCATTTGCACTGCCCTTTACTTTATTTGCTTTTTTTCCTGCTTGGTTACAAAAAATGCCGAAGTCGGGAGGTTGGTTAAATTCTGTAAAAGTGGTACTAGGTTTAGCCGAACTGGCATTGGGTCTTAAGTTTTTAAGTGTAGCCGACCAAGCTTACCACTGGGGTATATTAGACCGCGAAATATACCTCGCTTTTTGGATTGTTATTTTCGGAATTATGGGTCTTTATCTTTTGGGTAAAGTTCGATTACCGCACGATAGCCCAATGGAACACGTTGGTGTGTATCGCCTACTCATGTCCATCATTACGTTCACGTTTGTATTATACCTAATACCGGGCATGTGGGGTGCTCCTTTAAAAGCACTTTCGGGCTATTTGCCCCCTATGAGCACCCACGATTTTAATATAGCAGAAATGCGAGGTGGTATAATTTCTTCAGAACCAACCAATATGTGTGAAGACCCTAAGTACGATGAGTTCTTACATTTTCCTCATAAACTGCAAGGGTATTTCAATTATAAGCAAGCTTTGGCGTGTGCCAAAGAGCAGAACAAGCCTTTGTTTATAGATTTTACAGGCCATGGCTGTGTTAATTGCAGAGAAATGGAAGCACGTGTGTGGTCAGATCCTAAAGTGCTTAAAAGGCTTAATGAAGATTTTGTATTGGTTGCCCTTTACGTAGATGACAGAACACAACTAGTGGAGGGTGAATGGTACACCTCAACTTATGATAATAAAGTTAAAAAGACGATAGGAAAGCAAAATGCTGATTTTCAGATAAGCCGTTATAATAATAATGCCCAGCCTTTTTATGTAATACTAAATCAGCAAGAGGAATTGGTTATTCAACCTAGAGGTTATGATTTAAGCATTGAAGGGTTTGTCGGGTTCTTAGATGAAGCGACTAGAAGGTTTAAGGCTGGGGAGTCTGTGAATTAGGGTTTAATTTTTAGTATCAACCTGAAATCGGAATTATATTAAAAATATAGGCACAAAAAAGCCTCTTATTTTGGGCTAAGTTCTAACTAGGACAGCATTTTTGTATTATCTAATATGGACATGTT
>CAZZML010000538.1:0-2520 GCA_964654735.1 uncultured Roseivirgaceae bacterium
ACTTACAGTATTAAGTTTTCTTGATAATGTTAAAAGACTTTTGGTTGGGTACTTAGGTATAGTTCTCGCCTGCTTCTATAACCTCCTGTGTTACGCCTGGCACACCATCATTTTTCCAATTATTAGTCATATAAAAGCCATGCCAGTGAATGGTATGAGGCATGGAGGTATTATTTGTGACAAACACTTCTACATCATCACCTTCTTTCACATGAATAAGCGGTCCTGGAACTTGACCGTTAAAAGCAAATACTTTGTAATCTAATTTAGGTGCAACTTTAATGGTGACTTCATCAATCGTCATTTCAAATTTATGTTGCTTTGCCTCAACCAGAGTTACTCCAAAAACAAACATCAAAAGACAGGCTATTTTGTGAATCCTTAGCTTATTTTTGTTATTTGTTGATTCTTTAAATTTCATTCAAATACTCCTGTTTACTTAATTACGATTGTGATTAATGCGTAATTCGGAGTTAAGATTATACTTGAATATATACTTTGTCAACTATAAACTTAATAAAGAGTTTAAATATTATTATATGATTTTAATGTTGCTCGAGGTATTTTTTTTGAAAATGCTATAATTCACTTATACATTGTGTAAGAAGTGGCTTTCTGATGCATCCATAGAGATTAAATAATCCAAATATAAATAGTAGGTTGCATGGACATTATTGGGTTCAGTGAAAAACAGCGGAAAATACTGCAATTTTTGGTGAAAGAAAAAAAAGGAATGACTGTTGATCAGTTTTCCAAACTTCTGGGAATTTCAAGAAGTGCAATTCACCAACATTTAACAGTATTAGAAAGAGATGGCTTTGTCAGAAAGTCTACCTCGATGCAAACAGGTGGACGACCCGGAACTATTTTTGTATTAACGGAAAAAGGGGAGCATGTTTTCCCCAAGCACTATAGTCTTTTTGCAAAAATGCTAATTATTTTGATCAAAGAGAAATTAGGCTCTGAAGAGATGGTTGAATACCTCAAAGAACTAGGTGTTTTACTTGCAGAAACAAGAAAAGACACTCTAAAAAATAAACCTATAGAAGAAAAAATAAAAATGACTGCCACCATTATGCAGGAATTGGGTTATGAGACGGAAATAGTAGAAGGGGAACCAGGAGAAAATTTAATCATCGATGCTTATAATTGTATTTTTTATGATCTGGCTTATAACAATCCCGAAGTTTGTGAAATGGACTTGTCGTTACTCTCAACCCTGCTTGATAGTAAAATTGAACATACCTTTTGTTTGGCCAGAGGTGGGCATAGTTGTCGATTTAAAGTACATCCTTTGGACAAAGATAAGACAGAACCTCCAGGATAGCTATTTTAAATGAAGAACAGAGACATGGGACTACAAAAATTGAAATAGACCAAATAATATTTAACCACTACCAAGCTGGCTGTTTTCAGTCTAAGATGAAAAACATAAGCTGGAAATATACCAAATTCAGCATAACTAAAAATCCACCCAATGAAGACGCATGATTTTTGCGATAATCTTCATCTTGGGTAATTAATATTCCAAAAGGATCTTTGGGAGTTTCAAAATTAAATACAATATTGTCTTACCTAAATCAAAAAACACACAATTCTAGTGGGCGAAATTCAATAAAATAACAAATTAATAGTTTCGTATCTCGACTTAGTGCTCTTGAAGTAGAAATACGTTAAGGAAGCTTTTGAATCTATTTCTTAATGTTCTATAACTATATGTATTCAAATATGCTTAGCTTTTAGCAGGCTGAACATATTTCAAACTGCAAATACTTTTACGGCGATTAAGGTAGGGATATTCGCTCACGCCTTATCAATATTTTCTCTGAACAGTGCCATCTTAAAGTTAATTTTCCAAAATGGCAGCAGCCTATTGGTAGCTTAGTAAACAAATCTTTAAAGCCTTACTCACCGTTTGCCGTCTGATTTCTCTACGATTTCCTAAAAAAAAATACTTTTTACAACTAGCAAGCGCCCCTTCCTTTTTCCAAGCAATATAGACAGTACCGACTGGTTTTTGCTCTGTTCCACCCGTTGGCCCAGCAATACCCGTGACCGAAACAGCTATATCAGCAGCACAATTTACTAATGCACCTTCAACCATTTCTATGGCAACTTTTTCACTTACAGCACCACAATCATTTAAAGATTTCTGTTTTACTTGCAACATCTGTATTTTAGCTAGATTACTGTATGTGACAAACCCTCTATCAAACCAGGCAGAACTTCCAGAAACTTCCGTTATTGCTTGTGCAATTCCACCGCCTGTACAAGATTCAGCTGTGACTATTTTTAAGTCTTTTTCTTTTAATAACAGACCTAATTGTTTAGCTAGTTGAATTATTTTTTTATCCATTTCTATTTTATAGATTTGAGTATAGGCTTATTTATTATTCAAAAAACTCAATAGTTTTAACATACAAGTAAACAAGCATTGCCCACCTTATCACCTACTAATTTGTTAGAATAATAACATGGCTGACAAACTAAAAACCGCTAACCAACACACCCCAATGATGC
>CAZZML010000539.1:0-1304 GCA_964654735.1 uncultured Roseivirgaceae bacterium
TTATGAGTAGTAAAGGAGCAATAAATCAGGAATTTATGGACGAAAAGCACCCCGAAAGCTTTCGGGGGTTCGGCTAAAGTATGCTTGACTTAACACTAGAATTAAAAACTCCACTTTGCCCTAATAAACATACTTTTTGAAATGGCATCATAATTGCCATTTTGGTTATCTCCAAAAAATAGTTGGCTTACTACATCTATATCTAAATTTTGAGCCAGTGACAAGGTTAGCAAGGGGTTGATAAAAAAATTATTGGTGCCCGGGTAAAACATAATGGCTCCACCGGCAAAAAGCAATGGTGTAATTTGATAGGTGGCCTGTACAAACGATGACCACGGATACGGTGATAAATCCCTAACTGTAAAGCCTCCAAATTGCTGTTCAAGCGAAACACCAAACAAATTGGCATCGTATTGGCCAATGGAGTTATACATAACCGAGCCATTAATGTATAAAGAGTTTGCAAAGGAGTAATCCATCGAAACAGTACCTAAAAACATGGTGGTGTAGCGGTCAGATTGCTTTATTCTGTTTCCGCTGCCATCCAATATATAATCGCCATTTACAGGGTTGGAAAGAAAATTGGTGTTAGCCGAGGTTTCTATAACAGGAATAAAATAGGTAAGCTCGCCTTTAATGCTTCCCAGCTCTAAATTCCCTGCCCAACCTGTACCCAAAGCTAGGTCTCCTTGTGCCAGCCCTCCTAAAAGTTGTATGTCGTACTTGTTTTTATTGGTTTTGTACATGCCGGCAGCCACAAAATCATCGGGGCTGTCAGCAATTTTGGCTGCAATTTCTACACTACTGGCAACACCAGTATAATAGGTAACTCTTACGGCATCGGAGCCGGGGCGTTCCTCGTAATCGAAATCGAAAAATGAGTAGGCATTAAACCAATCGTTAGGGTTCCATGCCAGATTTACACCCCAATTTATGCGCTGTCTGCCTAGTTTTACCTCCCAATTGTTTTTAACCCATTGCATATATAACCTATCGAACATTAAGTTTATGACCACCTGGTTGTTAGCAACTATATTATTAGATAGCGTAAAAAAGTCATTATTATTATCAATTAGCTCTCCATAATTTGGCAGGTTTTTTACACTCGAGCCTAAAAATATACGGTTCCGCATTTCTACATAAACTGTAAACTCATTATTGGGATACCACGCAAGGTTTAGGCGGTTATGGGTTAAGTTATCGTACCAAAGTGTATCGCCCAAATATGGCGACCAGCTTAGGGTTGACATATTTTTGAGGTAGCCCTTAAAAGCAATCTTGGGTTCTTTGTACTCTTCTTGGGC
>CAZZML010000539.1:1404-2514 GCA_964654735.1 uncultured Roseivirgaceae bacterium
TCATTTTTTTTATGCATTAAAAACAACAAGTGCAAACCAAAATGAACAATAAAAAAATAGTTGAGCCCTGTAATAAAAGCTTCGTTACCTGCTTTGCTTAAACCGTAGAGTAACCAAGCAAATAATGGAATGTGAGCTATGGCAAAAACCATAAAGCCAAGCTTATCATTTAAAAGGGAAAATCCTGGAAATAGTCTCCATTCTTTACACCTAATAGCATCCATCTCATGTGTAATTAGTAAACTAAGTCCTAGATAAAAAAAAATAGATTGTGTCATTATTTTCGATTTTAAGTTTCAAATTTTACCTCGTAACATCAGAAATAATTATACCATCTTCAAGCGTAATAATTCGCTTGGCCTTATCAATTACCCGTTGATCGTGGGTGGAGAATACGAAGGTGGCATTTTCTTCCGCATTCATTTTGGCCATTATATCGAGCAAGGTTGCTGTTGATTTAGAATCTAAATTGGCGGTTGGCTCATCAGCTAATATCACCTTTGGTTTAGAGGCCAATGCCCTTGCTACAGCCACACGTTGTTGCTGCCCACCCGATAATTCAGAAGGGCGCTGATTGGCCTTATCCGCAATACCCATTTGATTTAATAAGTCCATTGCCCTGTCGTCTCTCGTTTTCTTATCTTGTTTTTGAAGCAACATAATAAACTCCACATTTTCTTTATTAGTAAGTACAGGAATTAAATTATAGGCCTGAAAAACGAAGCCAATATTTTGTAGCCGGAAGTCAATTAGATTACCGTCTGACATTTCGGTAATATTAGTATCTGCTACCTCTACACGGCCTTCCGTAGGATGATCTAAGCCTCCTAAAATATTTAGCAAAGTAGTTTTCCCACAACCAGAAGGCCCAACAATAGCTGTAAATTCTCCTTCGTTAATTGAAAGGGTTACTCCATTTAAAGCATGTACAGGAATCTTAGTTTCGTTATAGATTTTAGTTACGTTTTCTGTTTTTATAACACTCATTTTACTATCTTTTTATACTGCCACAAAGACACCAAGGCACTAAGCTTCACGAATATAATTTCGCAACTCATTTAACCCGCATTATGCAATAGAGCTTCTATTACTAATACAAACTACTGCAAA
>CAZZML010000540.1:0-2513 GCA_964654735.1 uncultured Roseivirgaceae bacterium
CCAACAAAAGATATGATGTTGGCTAAAGAATATATTAGCACTAAAGATGTTACACTTATCGGACCTAATTGCCCTGGTGTAATTACTCCGGGAGAAGCAAAAGTGGGCATTATGCCAGGCTTTGTGTTTAAAAAAGGCAGAATTGGTATTGTGTCTAAGTCAGGTACATTAACCTACGAAGCAGCCGATCAGGTGGTAAAAGCAGGGATGGGCATTTCAAGTGCCATTGGTATTGGTGGAGATCCTATTATTGGAACTTCCACAAAAGAAGCGGTTGAGTTTTTTATGAACGACCCGGAAACGGATGGCATTGTAATGATTGGTGAGATTGGTGGTAACTTTGAAGCGGATGCTGCTCGTTGGATACAGGCTCAAGGAAATCCTAAACCGGTTGTTGGCTTTATTGCAGGGCAAACTGCTCCTAAAGGGAAAAGAATGGGCCATGCAGGTGCAATTATTGGCGGTGCTGATGATACTGCTGCTGCTAAAATGCGCATTATGGCTGAATGTGGATTACATGTAGTAGAATCTCCTGCCGATATTGGCGAAGTAATGGCTAAAGTGATGAATGCATAGAAATTATAACGTCATCATCTGGCGTTAGACCAGGTGATCTTCTCGGTTAACCAACCGAGGTGAGGCGGTGGCCTCACGAGATTACCCAGTCTTACGCTGGGGAATGACGACACAAAAAAGGGAGAACGATTATCGTTCTCCCTTTTTTGTTTACAAGTAGCAAGTCACTCCGTAGGAGTCTTTGTTTTACTAGTGCAAGGTTCACTTGTGCTAATGCCAACTTTAATATGAAAACTCAAGGCTAGTGCTTGAAAAATTACCTCGCAAATGACACCGATCGCATTTCACGTATTACCGTAACTTTTATTTGGCCAGGATACTGCATATCAGTTTCAATTTTTTGAGAAATATCAAATGATAATTGACCAGCTATTTTATCCGATACCGAATCAGCATCCACCATTACACGTAGCTCTCTACCAGCCTGAATGGCATAACACTTATTAACACCATCAAATGCCATAGCTAGGTTCTCAAGGTCTTTTAATCGCTTAATATACGACTCCATTACCTCTCTACGTGCGCCTGGGCGAGCACCCGAAATGGCATCACAGGCCTGTATGATTGGAGAAATCATTGCAGTCATTTCTACCTCATCGTGGTGAGCTCCAATGGCATTACAAATTTTTGGATGCTCCTTATATTTCTGAGCCAGCTCCATGCCAATAATTGCATGTGGCTTCTCCGATTCTTCGAACCAAACCTTACCAATATCGTGTAATAAGCCAGCACGTTTAGCTAGCTTAGGGTTAAGCCCTATCTCAGCAGCCATAATCGCACAAAGGTTAGCCACCTCGCGAGAGTGCTGCAATAGGTTTTGCCCGTACGAAGAACGGAAGCGCATACGGCCCACCATTTTAATTAGTTCAGGGTGGAGGCCGTGAATACCCAAATCGATAACAGTACGCTCCCCAATTTCGATAATTTCTTCTTCAATATTTTTCCGTGTTTTGGCAACAATTTCCTCAATTCTTGCTGGGTGAATTCTGCCATCTGTAACCAATCGGTGTAACGATAAACGCGCAATCTCTCTTCGTACAGGGTCGAAACCAGAAATAATAATGGCTTCGGGTGTGTCATCTACAATTATCTCGATACCAGTAGCAGCTTCTAACGCTCTAATGTTTCGCCCTTCACGACCAATGATTTTACCTTTAATATCATCGCTCTCTAAATTAAAAACCGAAACACAGTTTTCGATGGCGTGCTCAGTAGCAGTGCGTTGAATGGTCTCAAGTACAATTTTTTTAGCTTGCTTTGTTGCTGATAGTTTTGCCTCTTCAACAATATCTTTAATTTGTGCCGAAGCCCTGGTTCGAGCTTCATCTTGCAAAGTTTCAATAATTTGATCTTTGGCTTCTTCAGCAGAAAGGTTCGCTATTTTTTCAAGGATCGAAACTTTTTGATCGTTAAACTTATCAAGCTCTTCTTTTTTACGAGCCACAACTTCCATCTGGTTTTTTAGTTTCTCAGATAGCTCATCGTATTCGGTAGATTGGCGATTGTTTTGCTCAATTTGTTTAGAGAGGTGTTGGTCTCTTTGCTTAAGCTTATTTTCGTTCGAAAGGATTTGATTTTTCTTACGATTCATCTCCTCATCAAATTCAGATTTGAGTTTTATGAATCGTTCTTTGGCTTCAAGAATTTTTTCTTTTTTTACTTCTTCCCCATCAATTTCAGCTTTCTTAATTATAAGTGCTGCGCTTGATTTTGCTTTTTGTTCTTCCGCTTTATTGGCTTTCGCAAATAGTATTTTTCCTATAATAATACCTGCTATTAACGCAACAAGACCCGTTACAATAATGTATATTAAATCTGTCATTTGTTAACCCGTTATATGTTTATATTAGGCAAACAAGTTGGATATTAAGCTGTTAGAGAGACTGCGATATTAGGTTATTTAATCCGGCTAATTTTTCTTGGAGTAGGCTGTCATC
>CAZZML010000541.1:0-2508 GCA_964654735.1 uncultured Roseivirgaceae bacterium
GATATAAATGGAACCTATAGTGGAGGCAAATACACTGCTCCTGTAAACGGCATCTATACGTTTAACGGTGTGTTCGATGTAAAAATGGTAGAAGCCACCCAGTTTGGTATTATTCTCACGGTAAATGGTATCGCTAGGTATAGCATGAAAAGCAGAACCACAAATACTGGAGGAAACTATAATGGATTTGTATTTTCTGTTGATTTTAGGCTTGATGCTAGTGATGTAGTACAATTTGAACTTAGCTCAGGAAATACACAAGAACTTAACGGAGGGGCAGAAAATAGATCCTATGTTTCTGGAAGACTAACAATAGAATTATGAGAGCTTCCATTTTTAGTTTAATAGCTATGGCATTAACTTGTAGTAGCACAGCACAAAGTTTATATAATAGAGAAACTACCCTAAGTATAAACACCAACACAATACTTTTTGTAGCCAATAATATTATTAATGACGGTATAATCATTAATAATGGCGATATTCAAGTAGCCGGTTTATGGCAAAATAATGCTACTTACGAACCAGGTTCGGGGCAATTAACCCTTACCAGCAGCCTCCCCCAAACCATTAACCATAACGACCAATCGTTTACAAGGCTAACCATTAGCGGTGGGGGCGAAAAAATATTTGGAGCTGATATTACCATCGAAAACGAATTGGTAATGAACGATGGCATTTTAAAATCAAGCGGAAATGCTAAAATTATAATCGAAGAGAATGCTTCTATTATTGGTGGTTCTGAAACTTCGTTTATTGAAGGACCTCTTTACCATATAGGTACAGGCGATAAATACTACCCAATTGGTGTTAATAATGTTTTTTTACCTGTTGAACTGACAGCCATACAAGGTATAACACCTACCACAGGTGTTGTAATACACACACCTAACCCCAATGTAGAAGTTGAAGGAGCATTGGAAGCGGTAACCGACCAACAATATTGGGGAATGGATATACTTGAAGGCACATACGAAAGCTCGATTATAAAACTGCCTGTAAATAACGAACTGTTTTTAAACACCATAGATAATGCAGTAGTGGCTCAATCGATTAATATTGACACACCATTTACTAGTATTGGAGGAACCAATATAATGGGTAATACAATGGTTGGTAGTGTAACAAGTGAGACTTTAGCCACGCAATCATTATTTACTATTGGGGTTAATACGAAAGAAGCCACTGCTGATATTAATGTATATAATGCCATTAGCCCCAATGGCGATGGGATGCATGATTTTCTTAAAATTGAAAATATTGAGCTTTATCCTGCAAATAACGTAATAATTTATACACGCTGGGGCGATAAGGTGTTTGAACAATCTGCTTATGATAATGTGGAAAATACATTTGTTGGCAAATCCAATGTGGGGAAAGATAGGCAATTGCTCGAAGGCACCTATTATTATGTAATTGAAAAGGGAAATGATTCAAAAAAAATTAGTGGTTTTATCGTAATCCGTTACTAATATGAAAAAGGCACTATTATTTTCAATATTTCTGTTGAATGTACTTATTTCTAAAGCACAGTACGACCCACTCTATAATCAATATGTGTTAAATCAGGCATTAATTAATCCTGCCTATGTAGGAGCCTACGATAATGCCTCGGTAACCTTAATGTCTAGGGCACAATGGGTGGGTATAGAAGGGGCTCCCATTACCAATTCGCTTACTGCAAACACCTCTATTTTTAATAATAAAGGAGGTGTAGGAGTTTATGTATTAAACGACCAGCTCGGGGTTAGCAATAATTCAGAAGTATATACTACGTTTTCGTATAAAATTAGTTTTGGAAAAACGAGGTTGGCTTTTGGTGTTCAAGGTGGGGTTACCCAATATAAATATAATTACTCAAACCTAAATATGGAATTTGTAAACGACCCAAGCTTTGAACCTGTGGACGAAAACTTTATAACACCTAATTTTGGAGCAGGAGTTATGTATTATAGCCGCTATTATTATATTGGTTTTTCAGTACCTCGCATATTAAACATTGAAGCCAACGATGGTGTAACCGAGAGCACCCGTTATAAAAAACACTATTACCTAAGCGCAGGGGTAGTACTGCCATTAAGTAATGGCTTTAAAATAAAGCCCTCCACCTTGGTTAAAATTGTTGATAATCAGGTATCGGTAGATATTAACGGGAGTGTATTATTAGCCGAAACACTTTGGCTCGGAATATTGTTCCGTAACTTTAACACCTTTGGCGCATTGGCTCAGTTGCAAATTAGCGACCGCTTACGAATTGGGTATTCTATGGAGCTACCAAGCACAAAACTAATCACAAGCCAATGGGGTACGCATGAAATAATGCTGGGTTTTGATTTTGCTCCTTTTAATCGGCAGGTATTGAAGAGGAGGTATTTTTGATTTGTTAACGATGATAAGCAAAAGAATCTCTATCCTCAGCTCGTCATTGTCCTGTTTAACAGGACAATCCTTCTTTAGCCAACCAAGGTAGCGGTGCTTAAAAATGGGCTCGGCAGAGCCCAGAGATTA
>CAZZML010000542.1:0-2497 GCA_964654735.1 uncultured Roseivirgaceae bacterium
ACCATCTTATTTGCAGTTACGTGAAACCTTCTGTTTCACTCACAGCACACCTTGCGCCAGTTAGGGGACGAATTACTCAATACCTTGTTGCTTCATAAGTGTATATAGAACATTTGCAGAAATAATAGTACTATACATTTTTTCACCATCATTGAACTCGGTGTAATGAACATCTTTATCCTCTTTAATACAACCACTTATTTCAAACTCTTCTCCTAAATAACCCAGTAGCACTATATTGTTTTCAATATGGTCTTTATATATATTGTCAATTATTGTATGATCAGCAACTATAAAACAGTAACAATTCCCGTTGAAATCAATGCTTTGATACTTTGATTCCTTCAGGTCAGGCTTATAAGTATTTGAATATTTTTCAAGAATTTTTACCGAAAATGATTTGATTGTATCTTCATTATAATTTTCATAGATAAGAAATTCATCAACTCTATTAGTTTTCTCATTCAGAATCAAATCACTTGCACCAAAACTTTGGTTTTTAAAATATGATTTTTTCAATTCATTACCCATTACTCTCACTGGGAGAACAATGTTATCAGCAGCAATAAGTTCTTTTAGGTCATCGTCTCCCTGTTTTTCATTAACGAAAAAGACCTTTAACCCAATGACGGCAGGATTTAAACTCTGTATCTTTTTAATTAGTTGCGCAATTTCATCACGGTTTAAATTTCCATAATTAATAACCGTTATTGATTCGTTAAAATGTTGACATTTATTCGTGGAATTTTTAGACCCACAATTTGTAATGGCCAATATAAATAATAGAAATATTAAATTTGTTTTCATAATTTATCTTTCAGCAGAATCAACAATAGTATATTTTCTTCTATTTTTCTCAACTTTCTTAGGTTTCGCTTTGGATTTAATAAACTTCCAATATCCTTCTAAACGATTGTCGCGTAGATTTCTAATTTTCTCAGAATAACTTTTACGACTTTTTTTTATATTCAATTTCCGAGATCTCTTCTCAATATCGCCAAAATCCAAATAATCATATTTTGATGGGTCTAAGTTGAATTTTTCTAAATCCTTTTCATCAATTGCACGTATAACATACTGATAATCTTTACTATTACGGCTCTCGTTTTTGAGTAGAATTTTAGTTACATCGGTTTTGTGTTCACTTATTGTAAATGTGAATGGCTCTTTTGCTTCAAAAGTTTTCTCTTCAGTGGCACTTCCTATAACAACCTCAACTCCACTTAAATTAGGATCAAATTCAATATAGCCTATCTTTTCTGCTACAATCTTTTTTGTTGGTTCAACGTTAGCAGCATACACCAAATCACCAACAAAATTATTATATTCTCCAGACCTAATGTTTTTAATAGCTGATTCATATTTCTTAGCATATTGTTCAGAAATTACTACTCTTATCTCAAGTCCATCCAAATCAATTCCCGCAATTGGGCTATTACTCGCGAACTGATAAGGGGTTAGCATAGCGTAACTCTTGGTCAACGGATCCACACTTAAAAACCTAGCCACGGCTGGATTGTAAATCCTAAAGCCGTAATCGTAGTGGTTCATTCCAAGCTCTTTGCTTTGGTCTTTTTCCTTACCGTTAAAGCCATAGCGGTAGGCAATGGTGCTGGTGCTATGGGCAAGGTCGGGCACTAGTTTTTCGTGGGTTATTTTAAAATCATCAAAATATACTTCGCAAATTTTATCGCTTTCGTTGCTTACATACATGTAAATAAACCCATCCTTGGTTATGGGCACATCCAGCATAAGGTATTCGTGGGGTATATCGGTGCCGTCTTCTAAGGCGGCCGTGGTTAGGTTTATAAAGCCCATATCTATGGCCACAAAGTTTTTATCGTACAACTGGTAGTTTAAGTAGGCTCTTACATTATCGGCATTCTCTCCTTCAGAAAAAACAGAACCCGAAGCAAATAGTTCGTTAATCCAATCAGTTAACACCTCACCTTCCGGTCCAGCAGGAATACTAAACGCATTAATAAACGAGCTGCCAATAGCAGCTGCCACGGCCGAAGGCCCTGCATTGGCCTCGGGTGCATAGTATTTACCATAAACTTCCATGGTCACGTTATCGCCCGCTTGTACTTTTAAGCTTTTTGCCAGGCCAATAATGCTACCTGCCTGAGCAGTAAGTAATTGCGATTGTGTAGGCTGTACAATGCAACCATCGCACATGGTGTGGTTAAATAAGGAGATACTTACCCGGTCGGCATCGAGGTAATTTAAAAATTGGTTAACCTCATCTGGGGCATTTTCATCTTCGTAGGTAGCCTTGTATAGGTCTTCGCCCCAAAGTACAGTAGGCATATCCATACCATACGGGTAATAGGCGGCTGCGGAGGCTATGGTAGGTATAATATCAGTAGGCGTACCGCTGCTTACATCGCCTGTTTTGCGGTCGGTTACTACGGCTCGCACATTGCCCAGGTGGTCTTTAAGCTCGTAGAGTTTTTTATCTAAACTGCCTTCGGCTACACCGGGGGTGCCAATAAAA
>CAZZML010000543.1:0-2487 GCA_964654735.1 uncultured Roseivirgaceae bacterium
AAAACAGAGTTGCTCTACAGGGTTCATACTAAAAGCTGTTCGGCCTTGCTTGGCCAACCATAGATTAATTAACTGATTACCATACCTGTCGGGTAAGGCATCTGCTAACAAACCCGGTAAGCCTTTAAATGTAGCTATCGCTTCATTTTTACCTTTTCTTAGCTTTGGAAACTCATAAATTTGATTTCCTTGTTGTATAGGCATCTTAATGGGAGATAAATCCCACCCTTTCGTCAAAAATTGATTGTCGTATTGAAAACTGGCCAACTGACGGCCTTGATCCCATCGTACCGCTCCTACAAACTCACCCCATATATGTATTTTAGCTACATCTACCATCCTAACTCTTTGGAATTGTTTTCGTTGGTCTTTTTAGTAGAAGAAGCCTTTTTTCTAGATTTCAGTTTGAGGTTAGCGTATTCTATTGGGCTTATTTCCGTTTTAACTTCAAATGCTTCCATAATATGCAATAACTCTAGGGTTCTTAACACCTGAAGCAAGGTACTTAAGGTAACTTTTTCGCCTCTTTCTAAGAGGCTTAAGGTAGAACGACTAATGCCTGCATCGGTGGCTACTTCGCTTTGAGACCTATTTTTCTTAAGCCTATGATGCTGTATGAATTTGCCAATGGTTTCCGCTAATTCTTTATCACTCATTGAACTCCATTTTATGTATGAATTATCATTCATTAATTGTCAATTATTGCTTATTGAATGAATTACCATTCAAATATAAACCAAATAATTGCTATTTCGATACAATTGTATGATATATCATTCAATACGTGGTGTAAAATATTATTTATGATAGTTTCTATCCGTAGTTTATGTACTTACAAGAAGGGAATTTTAAAACAAAATCAGTGTAGGCAGATGACGGTTCGAACCCTTCATTGTGATCCGCCATTTCAAAGTTCATTTCAGACATCATTATAAAACGAAAATTTATTAATTCCCATTGTGTGTAATTTTTTATTTGGTTCGCGAGGATACCCAAGGTAAGAACTCAGGCTTTGAACTAAAAAATACACAAAAATATCTCAAGTTCAATCACTCGTTCATCAACGTTTCTATTTCATCTGCTTCAATAGGAATATTCCGCATTAAGTTAAAAACACTGTCTTTCTGAATCACAATATTATCCTCTAGACGTATTCCAAGTTTCTCTTCAGGAATATAAATACCAGGCTCTACCGTAAATACCATCCCTTCGGTAATTGGAGTGTAAAAATTACCCACATCGTGTACATCTAATCCTAAAAAGTGAGAAGTGCCGTGCATAAAATACTTTTTAAAGGCCGGGTTAGCCAGATCTTGGTTTTTAATATCTGTTGTATCAATTAAGCCCAAGGCTAATAATTCTTTCTCCATTACTAAGCCTACTTCTTTATTATAATCGTTAATAATTGTTCCTGGTCGAAGCATATCGGTTGCCTCATTTTTTACTCTAAGTACAGCATTATATACTGCTCTTTGGCGGTCAGTAAATCTTCCATTTACAGGAATTGTTCGGGTCATATCAGCGTTATAATTTCCGTACTCTGCACCTACATCCATCAATAATATATCACCGTCTTTGCAGGTTTTTTTGTTTTCTACATAATGAAGCACACAGGAATCAAGCCCACTGGCAATAATAGGCTGGTAAGCAAAACCCATCGATTTACTTTTAATAAACTCGTGAATAAATTCTGCTTCAATTTCGTATTCATTTACACCAGATGTAACAAATTTTAATGCCCTTCTAAAACCAGCTTCGGTAATGTTACAGGCCGTTTGTAGCATGTCAATTTCTGCCTGATCTTTAACAGACCTTAACTCATGCATAATTGGAGCCGAACGCTTATACGCATGATTTGGGTATTTTTTATGACACCATTTTGAAAAACGATCGTCCTTGGTTTCAACATCTAAGGTGGCACGTGTATGCTCATTCAAATTAATATACACATTTTTAGCCTCCACCATTAAGGTATTAAGCACTTGTTCAAACTCAGAAACCCAATGAATGGTTTCAATACCAGAAATCTCTTTGGCTTCCTCTTTTGTAAATTTATGGCCTTCCCACACAGCAATTAAAGGACTTGTTTTCTTTAAAAATAAAATCTCTCGCTGGCTTTTAACTGGGTAATCTGGCATCGCCAATAAAATGGTGTCTTCTTGATCGATGCCCGTAAAATAGAGCAAATTATTATTTTGCCTAAATGGCATTACACCATCGGCATTAGTGGGCATAATATCGTTTGAATTAAAAATAGCAACTGATTTTGAATCCATTTTGGCAACGAGTCGTGCTCTGTTTTTTATATATAATTGTTTCGAAGGAGGTGTGTATCTCATTTTTATAATGTTTAAATAAGCTACACAAAGTTACATCTTGTTTCAATAATTTAGATGCTCATTTGCAATGCCAATTGCAAAACATTTAATTTATAATTACTGTCATCCGAGTAAAAATCTAACATTAAGAATATCTTAGAAAGACACC
>CAZZML010000544.1:0-2477 GCA_964654735.1 uncultured Roseivirgaceae bacterium
TAATTAACGAGGTCTAACTTTGTTGCTGATAACTGCATTACTCAATATTCTGTATCTGAATATTAAGTATGCCAATAAACTCATGATTCATAACAAGTAATAATATAAGTAATGCTTTGGTACACAAAAATATTGAGTCATTTTGATTACCTATGGCATTAATTGAGAAATTTTATCATTAAATATGACTGCAATCATTGCGAGCTATTATAGGTGATAAGATTTTATTGGGTTCTCTCTCACTGTGACATGTCGCTTAAAAACACTACTGCTTTTTCATCAAAACAATACCATTATAACGGACAAGGCAAATTAACCTTCTAATCGTCACACAAATCGTGCTCTTATTTTTTAATACCATCAAAAAATTACCATAAAAGAAACATTTATAAATAAAAACTTCCCTTTTTGGGAAAATGTTATATACTAACCTTAAATGGTAACTAAAAATTACGTATGAAAGTTTTAGGGGCAGATAAACTCATAAAGTTTTATAAAAAGCACACGAACAGTAAAAGTGCTATAGAAGCTTGGTATAGAGATGCGAAAGAATCTAACTGGAAATCTCCTCAAGATATAAAAAACCGTTACCCTAGTGCTAGCTTTCTACCAGACAACAAAGTTATTTTTAATATTAAAGGAAATAATTATAGGCTTGTTGTAAAGGCACGTTATCAAAATGGAATTCTTATGATTTTATGGACAGGAACACACGCGGAATACGATAAAGAAAAATTTTAGGTGAAAAAAATGAGTACTATAAAAGTTTTAAAAACTGATAGTGATCATGCTAAAGCTGTTGGCCGTTTAATAAGCCTAATGGATCTAGACCCAAAAATGGGCACTAAAGATGCGGATGAATTAGAGCTTTTAGCACTGGTTATTGAAAAATATGAAGAAAAATCATTTCCTATTGAATCTCCCGACCCTATTGAAGCAATACGATTCAGAATGGAACAAGAGGGTTTAACTCAAAAAGATTTGGTCCCTTTTATTGGGTCCTTATCGAAAGTATCAGAGGTTTTAAATAGAAAAAGAAAACTTAGCCTCAATATGATAAAGAACCTAAGTACAAAGTTAGGTATTTCCGCTGATATTCTGATTTCGTCACCAACCGAAGATATCCCTAAAGATAATATTGATTGGCAAAAATTTCCTCTTTCTGAAATGAGAAAACGAGGTTTTTTTAATACGGATGAATCATTATCTGAAATTAAAGAATATGCTCAAGAAAGGGTTTTTGTATTCTTAGATAGCATTCCTGGGGGAATAAACTTACAACCAATCCTGCTCAAGACAGCAGCTCATATACGTTCAAATAACAAAGAGGTAAACCCCTATACTTTATGGATTTGGCAAGCGCGCGTGTTACAGCTAGCAGCACAAGAATCTCTTTGTACTTCGTATAAAAAGGGGACTGTTACCGAACTATTCATGAAAAACCTAAGTCGTCTGTCATGGTCAGATACTGGTCCAGTAATAGCTAAAGAATACCTAAATAAGCATGGAATACATTTAGTCTTTGAGCCTCATTTCAAACAAACCTATTTAGATGGAGCCGTTTGTTTTAATGCCAATGGAAATCCCGTTATAGCCCTTACTTTAAGGTACGATAGATTAGATAATTTTTGGTTTTCGTTGATGCATGAACTTGCCCATATTGCGTTACATTTTGATGGAAATGAAACATGGTTTTTAGATGATTTGGATGATAGTGCTAGTGACCAAGACAAGAAAGAAAATGATGCTGACAAGTGGGCAACAAACTCATTAATTTCTACTAGTGACTGGGAAACAGATTATTTCACATCAATAAGTAGGGTACTTGAATTTGCTAAAGATAAAGAGATTCATCCAAGTATTGTAATAGGTAGGCTTCGGAGAAAAAAAGGTGACTATACATTATTTGCTAAATCTTTAAAAATTCCAAAAGTAAGGCATTTTTTTATGAGTTAATTAGAAAATAACTAATCAGGACGCGACAACGCCCTGATTAGTTTGGTAAAAAGGATAGGTAAATAGAGCGACCTAACCTCGTGTGTTTACGGAAATAAACATCTAATAGTTTAGATGAATAGTACAGGTTTGTCCATTTGACGTTGACGCTCCCCTTTGCGGAGAAACAGCCATGAAGTCTTGTACTTTTCCTCGAGCCGTTCATGTCCGCGCATACCTTCGATACCGTTTGGGTCGATGGGAGCGTGTTTGTGAGCACTGTGGAAGCTACCCCTATCAGTTAGATTTATTTGCATAATTGATAAGGGAAGGATGCAGAGTTTAGATTTTTTCACTCTCTGCCCCTTTTTTAAACTGAGAGTTAACTTTTTTTAGTAAATTCGATACCAACGTCAGTAGGCACTGCTGTATTAAAAGGTGGTACATGATTGGTTGAGACTATATGAAACTTTACTCAATATTCTGAATTTGTTCGCGCATTTGTTCAATTAATACTTTAAGGTCAATTGAAATTTGTGTCA
>CAZZML010000545.1:0-1647 GCA_964654735.1 uncultured Roseivirgaceae bacterium
ATTGAATACCCGGGCTTGGAGGCTAGTACAGTTTAACAACAACAAACCAACTAATAGTAAAACTGGCTTTTTCATAAAATTTTTAGGTTTAATATTTTTCTTTCAATCAGATGTTTTCAGCCAATTGTATTTGTGTTTTAAAATACTACTGCTCTACTCTCAGAGTATATTACTTTGACTAGCAATTTTACAAATTCCGTAAAAAAGGTGGTTTGAAAATTTGTGTATTATATAACTGATGTTACGAAAAACATAATAAAGGCCGTCATTGCGAATCCCATCATCCTAAATTCTTGCTCTTTAAGATTGATAATGGGATGAAGCAATCTATTATAAAATACCGCAGTATAATAAAATAGATTGCCAGATCTCGTAAAAACGAGATTCGAAATGACGGGTTCGACCCGTCATCTGCCTACGCTGATTTTGTTTTAAAATTCCCTTCTACCATTGACGTAAGTTGTTTTTCGTAAGACCAGTTACATAAGAACGAAAAGTAAAATTGCCTCATTCCAATAGATATAAAAGGTTTGCTGAACCAATGCTAAAAGCTGCTAATAGAAGAAGAAAGCATCAGGTGAAAACAGGATGATTATTATTCACCTGATGCTTTTTACTGCTTTACAAATTTAAACCTGCTGACATCGCCATTATTATTTATAATAAGCAATGTATAAACACCATCCTCCAAATGGGATATGTTAAGCTTTGTTTCTATTTTATCCACATTATCACTAAACACCATTCTTCCTGATTTATCTATAATACGCACTTCTTTGGCAGATTTAGGGCTTTGCAGATAAATTTCAGAGGTAACTGGATTAGGATATGCTATCACCTGCTTTTTTTCCAACTTATTATCCAAAGCTGTTATTACTAATGTATGAGTGGTAGTTGCTTCACATGCATTATCATCTCTTACTGTAAATGTATATTGCCCGCTTGGCAATGTAAAAGTACTTTCTGTTTGAAAGGTAGAACCATCCGTACTGTAATTATAGGGGGTTGTCCCTCCTGTTGCGGATAAATTAATATTATCTCCATCGAAAGAAGCACTTAATAGTAAGGCATCAGGTTCGTCAATTGTCTCATTTTCAGTAATGATGCAATCATTTTCATCTTTAAAAGTAACCGTATAATCTCCAGAAGCTAAGCCCATAAAATCGGTGGTTTGAAAATTGGTGCCGTCTATGCTTGCTTCAACAATGCCGGTGCCTCCACTTACTGTAAATGAAATAACTCCATCATTTTCTCCATTGCAGGTGATGTTAGTTTTTGCAAGTGTAGCAGCTAATATTGGCGGCTCTGCAATAGTGAGCTGTTCATTAACTTCGCAGCCATTTGCATCTCTTAGTACTACGGTATAATTGCCTGCACTTAAATTACTAAAAGTGGTTGCTGCACTAAAATTGGTGCCGTCTATACTATATTCATACCCCAAAGTTCCTCCTGAGGCTGAAACAGTAATGACACCATCCTCTATGCTATTACACGAAATCTCTGTGGCAGAAGCAGTTAAAACCAAGGCTTCCGGCTCAGTTATGTTTGTTTCGATTGATGTTGTACAATTATTTTCATCTTTAAATATAACGGTATAATCTCCAGAAGCTAAGCCCATAAAATCGGTGGTTTGAAAATTGGTGCCGT
>CAZZML010000545.1:1747-2477 GCA_964654735.1 uncultured Roseivirgaceae bacterium
AATTATTTTCATCTTTAAATATAACGGTATAATCTCCAGAAGCTAAGCCCATAAAGTCGGTGGTTTGAAAATTGGTGCCGTCTATGCTTGCTTCAACAATGCCAGTGCCTCCACTTACTGTAAATGAAATAACTCCATCATTTTCTCCGTTGCAAGTAACATTATCTGTAGATAGCGTAGCGGTAAAAACGTCAGGATCGTTTATCATTTCTAGAAATGATATTTCACAATTGTTTGCATCTCTAATGCCTATTGTATAGCTATTAGCTGCTAAGGAAGAAAATGTGTTTCCTGCCTGATAACTACCACCATCTATATTATACTCGTATGGAGGTGTTCCACCACCAGCTATTACCTCAATACTGCCATCTGAGCTACCACAAGCACTGGGTGATGTTGAAGAAAAACTAGCCGATAATATATCCGGCTCAGCAACTGTCCAGTTAACTGTAATAAAACAATTAGTTGCTTCTTTTATGGTAAGCACATAATTGCCTGCAGAAAGCCCCGAAAAAATACTGGATGATTGAAAATTAGTTCCATCAATACTGTATTGATAAGGAACTATTCCTCCCGAACCAACAAAACTAAAAGATCCATCGCTACCTCCATTGCAAGAGACATGGTCGGCAGAAACGGCCATAGATGTAAGCCCGGATGACTCACATTCGCTACTATACTCAAAAGCACCTATATCAAATCCTGTTCCCTGAGGTCTGGCATTTCCCTG
>CAZZML010000546.1:0-2466 GCA_964654735.1 uncultured Roseivirgaceae bacterium
GATGAACAAAAAGAAGCATTGCAAGCAATTATTCAAACGTTGGATGCCCAAACACTAACTTTGCCCGAAGCCCTTTTAGAACAACTCCCACCCAGGCCTTTAGGTTATTATAGAACCAGGGAAAATATAAAAAGCAAAACAGGTTTAACTTTCGACCCAATTGGTGCAGCAGAATCCAGTGCTGAAATGACAGTTGGTTTATTACTAAATCCTGCCAGAGCCAACCGCCTTGTAGAGCATAATGCCAGAGATAAATCTCAACCGGGTTTAGGCTATGTGCTAAACGAATTAATTAAGAAAACTATTTGGGCGAGCAGGCAAAAAGGGCTCAATCAAGAAGTACAGCATGTAGTTTCTAATGTGGTGATAAATCAACTTATGGAGTTATCCGCTAGTTCAGCATCTAGCATTCAAACAAAAGCAATTACTCAACTAACTCTTACAAACCTTAAAACAGATTTTGAAAACTCTGCTAACACAGAAAAAGATAAAAATGAAAGGGCATTTTTAAGCTTAATGGCAAATAGTTTAGATACTTTTTTCAAAGACCCTTCAAGCTGGCAAACACAAGAGACACTGCCACCTCCAGACGGCTCTCCAATTGGATTAACTTTAAGTTGTGAACAAAATGAATAAGTGGCTGTTTATTTTTCTTTTTGCCTCGTGTTTTTCTAAAGCGCAAGATGTAGTTATAAAGCCACAGTCAGATAATCCACTGGAAATTGGGAGAGATTTTGAGCTATCCTTTCCGGAAAATAATAATGAATACCTCGCAACGCAGTGGTCAAAAGGAAAGCTGTTTTATGCCAACGGAACTTCTAAAACCTATGACAGCTTAAATTTCAACAGGTATCTGGATATTATTGAGGTAGCTATAAATAACAAAGTGCTGACCCTAAAACCAATGGGACTTGCTGGAGCATTAATTTATAATTCTGAGAAATTAGGATTCGTGCTAATTGCAGCAAAAGTTGATATTGAAACCAGATTTTTATTAACTAATAGTGTTGGCAAATATTTATTTGCTTCGTATTTAACTGCTGATAAGATAGAAGACTCAAGGGGCTTTAGAACAGATGAATTACGTTTTGTTCCTAAGAAAGAAAAGGAAGCAATTATAAATGAGTTTTTCGCTTTGTTTAAAGAGGGTAAGTGGGAAAAATTCAAATTGAATAAATCTGCATTGAGTAAACTTTTTAAGCTGGATAAAAAAAAGTTGCAATCTATTGCTGCTACTTATAATTTAAACCTAAACGACAAAACAGGGCTTATTGTAACGTTTCAAGTTTTAAATAAGGAATGATTGTAAAGCTATTTTCATCAGAAAAAGAAGCGATAGAAGAAGTTCCAGCCGGAACCATTCGAAAATTGGTTGTGAAAAACAAGAGCTATTTACTCATTCATTCTAATGAAGGGTTTTCTGTGGCTGATGAGCTTTGTCCTCACCAACGAGCCTCTTTATCAAAAGGAACGCTCAACAATTTCAATGAGATTATTTGCCCACTACACGAATATAGGTTTAACCTCAAAACGGGTGCAGAAGCTTCCAATAAATGTGGGCATCTTACCCTTTATCAAATAGCTGTAAAATCCGATGGACTATACATTGAGATTTAATAATTTGCAGACTTTAAATTTAGCTCCAGTCTTAGGTTTCCTCCTTCGCAGGAATTTCCACGAAAGTGGGAATCCATAAGAGTTGAGTTCTACTTGAAGATTCTTCGATTCCTCAGAATAAAAAAGGAAGAAATGAAAAAAATAATTATAGCCTCCAAAAACCCAGCTAAAATAAAAGCAGTTGAAAATGCTTTTTTGAAAGTGTTTCCCAATGAAAAATTTGAGTGCGAAGGGGTAAGTGTTGCCTCCGAAGTGCCCGACCAACCTGTTGGAGAAGAAGAAACGCTTTTAGGTGCTGAAAATAGAGTTAAGAATGCCATCCAAAGTTACGAAGCTGATTACTGGGTTGGCCTCGAAGGCGGAGTGGCTCATAATAATAACCAATTAGAAGCATTTGCCTGGATGGTTATCCGATCCAATAACATGCACGGTAAAGGACGTACAGGGTCTTTCTTTTTACCACCCAAAGTAGCCGAATTGGTTAAGGGCGGAATGGAACTTGGCCATGCAGATGATGAGGTCTTTGGGCAATCTAACTCCAAGCAAAAAGGGGGTGCGGTGGGTTTACTTACCAATAATTTACTAACTCGCACTACCTATTATGAGCAGGCTTTGATTTTAGCACTAATCCCATTTATAAATAAGGAGCATTATTCTTAAGGAAACCTCTATTAATTCATTCGCATCAAAATTTTCATAGTTTTTTTCAGGCAATACTTCCCGAAAGCCATCGGGATTGAAGTGCTACCCGCCTTCCGAAGTCTTGTACGGAGGGCAGGTCGGGATAACACAATAAATTTTGAAGCAGTCCCAATAAAAATCGGAATGAAAACCCTTCGGGAACAAAGA
>CAZZML010000547.1:0-2466 GCA_964654735.1 uncultured Roseivirgaceae bacterium
AAATTCTCGAAAGAGCAATACATGAATTGGTACGAGCAAATGCTTTATATGCGTAGGTTCGAAGAAAAAGCTGGGCAACTTTATGGGCAACAGAAAATTAAAGGGTTTTGTCACCTTTATATTGGGCAAGAAGCCTGTGTTGCGGGTGCTGTTTCTGCCTTAAAGGAAGGAGATAAGCATATTACGGCTTATCGCGATCATGCTCACCCCATTGCATTGGGTTCTGACCCTAAAAAAATAATGGCTGAGCTTTTTGCGAAGGAAACGGGTATTTCTAAAGGTAATGGAGGCTCTATGCATATGTTTGATAAGGAGCACCATTTTTATGGAGGCCATGGTATTGTAGGAGGACAGGTGCCTTTAGGTGCAGGAATTGCGTTTGCAGAAAAATATAATGGCTTGGATAATTTATGTGTAACCTATTTAGGAGACGGTGCAGCACGCCAAGGGGCTTTTCATGAAGCACTTAATTTGGCTATGACCATGAAACTACCTGTTTTATTTGTTATTGAAAACAATGGGTATGCGATGGGTACTTCTGTTGCCAGAACATCTAATGTTACAGATTTGTCTGAACTAGGAAGAGCCTATGAAATGCCATCGGTTACAGTGGATGCCATGAATGTTGAAAATGTGCACGATGCTGTTGTAGTTGCTGCTAAAAGAGCAAGAAAGGGAGATGGACCTACCTTATTAGAATTTAAAACATATAGATATAAAGGGCACTCTATGTCAGACCCTGCAAAATACAGAACCAAAGAGGAGCTTGAAGAGTATAAAAAACTTGATCCTATTGAACAGGTGAAACAAATTATTTTGAAGAGCAAGTTTGCGAAAGAAGAAGAGTTAGTAGCAATAGACAAGTCTTTAAAAGAAAAAGTAATGGAAAGTGTAAGATTTGCAGAGGAGTCAAATTTCCCTCCTGCAACTCAAGCATTTGAAAATGTGTATGTTCAAAAAGATTACCCATTTGAAATGGGTTAAATTTAATTGAAAGTGGTATTATTGCACCCGGAAATTTAAGAGCAATGGCTAAAAAAGGAAAAAAACATGAGGACGGTGTGTTGGAAAGTGCAGACGTACTTGCCGAACAACTTACAAAATCAGAACAATTTTTAGAAGATCATAAGATTGCAGTATTTTCAATTGCAGGTGTATTGGCGATTTTACTGGCAAGTTATTTTGGGTATAATTACTACATAGATAGCCAAAATTCATTGGCACAGGACGAAATGTTCCAAGCTGTTTATTATTATGAACAAGATAGCTTAGACCTCGCACTAAATGGCGATGGTAATTATTATGGATTTATTGATATTATTGAAAATTATGGGTCAACCAATGCTGGGAATCTAGCGAACTTTTACGTTGGGTCTATTTATATGAAAAAAGAATCGTATGCTTCAGCAGTGCCTTTCTTAAAAGATTTTAGTAGTAGCGATTACGTTATTCAGGCAAGAGCGTACAGCTTGTTAGGAGATGCTTATATGCAACAAGAAGATTTTAATGAAGCAGCAAACTATTATGCTAAAGCAATTGCGTATAAACCTAATGAATATTTTACTCCTGTTTACTTATTAAAGGCAGGATTGGCATACGAGAAACTGGAAAACTTTAGCAAGGCTGCTGAGCAATATGAAGCTATTGTAAAGAACTACGCAAAATCGAACGAAGTTGATAAAGCAAAGAAATATAAGGCAAGACTACAGTCTAAATCCTAATCTATAAACACATTTAATGTAAAGGGGTAGGATGAAAATCTTACCCCTTTTTTAACCTGCATTATTCATTAGAGGTTTGTTATGAAAGTTCTAAGTGCAATAAAATCAAGTGCTTAACATTGATTTTGACACGCAAACGTGGTAACCATCACGGTGAGTATCAAAATTGATGGACGTGCTTGATTTTGAAGCAATTAGAGCTTGGAATAGAATCCTAATGAATAATGCGGGTTTAATTTTAAAAACATGGCAAGTAACCTAAAAAGTTTAAGTGAGTACTCTGATAGAAACACAGGAGATGTTGAAAACAAACAATTTGGAATTGTTGTTGCAGAGTGGAATGAAACCATTACAGGGGCTCTTTTAGAAGGAGCCATAGAAACACTACTTGAGCAAGGTGTTAAGCGAGATAACATTAAAGTACATTACGTGCCTGGTAGTTTTGAGCTCTCACTAGGGGCTCAATTTTTAGCACAAAAAGAAAACATTGATGCTGTTATTACACTTGGTTGTGTTATTCAAGGCGAAACTCGTCACTTCGATTTTATTTGCGATGCCGTGGCACAAGGAATTACCAACATAGGTTTAACGTATAATAAACCCGTAATATTTGGGGTGCTTACCACCGACACCATGCAACAAGCACTAGACCGTGCCGGTGGAAAATATGGAAACAAAGGAGAAGAGGCAGCTATTACCGCTGTAAAAATGTTGCAGTTCTAACCTGATTAATTCATGAATATTT
>CAZZML010000548.1:0-2465 GCA_964654735.1 uncultured Roseivirgaceae bacterium
ACTGGCAGACACTTAAAATGCTCACAACAAATATTCATGAATTAATCAGGCTAAATTTCATTAATCATATCAAAATTTTGTAAATAATTAAAAACACCCATACTCTATGTTTGCATTATATAATTGTAATATGACACAGCTAAAAATTAAAACCTTTCCAGTAACAGGCATGACATGTTCCGCCTGCGCTGTTAATGTAGAAAATGCTTTGAACAATGCTGAAGGCGTAGCAAGAGCTGAAGTAAATTATGCTAATTCAAGTGTAAAAATTGAGTTCGACCAATTAGGTCTTCATGCAGACGGCCTAAAAGCGACTTTAAATGGTTTGGGCTACGACATGATCGTGGAGGATGACGAAGATGTAGCGCAAGAGGAGGCCGAAAAACAACAAGTATCTGAGCTTAAAACACTTATAAACCATACCATTGGAGCCGCTGTGTTCACAGCTCCTATTATGGTTATTGGCATGTTTTTTCCTAATATACCATTTGCAAATTGGATAATGATGGTTCTTACCATACCAGTGTTAACGGTTTTTGGTAAACGATTTTTTGTAAGTGCAGTAAATCAGCTCAAGCACAAAACCACCAATATGGATACCCTTGTTGCTTTAAGTACGGGTATTGCATTTGTCTTTAGTTTATTCAACACGGCATACCCTCAGTTTTGGTTAGAAAAAGGACTGGAAGCCCATGTTTATTTCGAAGCATCTGCCGCTATTATTTCGTTTATTCTTGTAGGCAAATTTTTAGAGGAGAAGGCGAAATCAAACACTTCATCTGCTATAAAAAAACTAATAGGACTACAGCCTAAAGAAGTTACTTTAATTGCTGTGGATGGGTCGGAAAAAGTTATATCTATTAAAGATGTAGTAATTGGAGATGTGCTGTTGGTTAAGCCAGGTGATAAAATCCCTGTAGATGGCACCCTGGTCTCAGGCACGTCTAATATAGACGAAAGTATGATTAGTGGGGAGCCAATTCCTGTGCAAAAAATTGCTTCAGACCCTGTTTATGCGGGCACTATAAATCAATCAGGTAGTTTTCAATTTAAAGCTGATAAAGTAGGAAGCCAAACTATTTTGGCGCACATTATTAAAATGGTACAAGAGGCTCAAGGGAGCAAAGCTCCCGTACAAGCATTGGTGGATAAAATAGCAGCAGTTTTTGTGCCAGCAGTATTAGTATTGTCCGTTATCACGTTTTTTGTTTGGTTAGTTTTCGGTGGAGACCAAGCTTTTTCTCACGGATTGCTTGCTGCTGTAACAGTTTTGGTTATTGCCTGCCCTTGTGCACTAGGTTTGGCAACACCTACCGCCATTATGGTGGGCGTTGGCAAAGGAGCTGATAATAATATTCTTGTAAAAGACGCTGAAAGTTTAGAACGAGCACATTTGATTAATACCTTGGTATTAGATAAAACAGGAACAATTACAGAAGGAGCTCCAAGTGTTGTTAAGGAAAGCTGGGTTACTAAAGATGATAAATTCAAAGCACTCTTAAATAGTATAGAATCACAATCAGGGCATCCCTTAGCAAGTGCAATAACCGCCAAATATGGAACGTATAAATTAAGTAATGAAGATAGCTTTTCAATCGAGGATTTACCCGGTAAAGGAATAATGGCTTCTCATAAAGAAACCGTTTACTTTATTGGCAACAAAAAACTCATGGATGAGTCTAGCATAAAAGTTCCTACTGAACTGGAGCAAAATGCTTTCCAGTGGCAAGGGGAAGCCAATACAGTAGTTTATTTTGCTAGTAATGAAGGTGTTTTGGGCATTTTTGCCATTGCTGACCCTATTAAAAAATCATCGCAAGAGGCTGTTAACGTATTGCAAGAAAGGGGTATAGAAGTCATTATGCTTACCGGAGACAATGAGCAAACAGCCAAGGCCGTTTCTCAGCAAATAGGCATTAACCAATACAAGGCACAGGTAATGCCCTCTGATAAAGCCGCTTTTATAAAAGAGTTGCAATCGGAAGGCAAAATTGTTGCAATGGTAGGCGATGGTATAAACGATGCTGAAGCACTGGCTCTAGCCGATATAAGCATTGCCATGGGGAAAGGATCAGACATTGCCATTGACGTAGCTAAAATGACCTTAATTTCTTCGGACTTGATGACGATACCGAAGGCATTGGCCTTATCTAAACAAACGGTGAATGCAGTTAAACAGAATTTATTTTGGGCATTTATCTATAACCTAATTGGAATCCCCATTGCTGCTGGTGTGTTGTATAGTTTTAATGGGTTCTTGCTAAACCCAATGATTGCAGCAGCAGCTATGGCATTTAGTTCAGTATCTGTAGTGCTAAATAGTTTGCGAGTAAAATGGAAACCTCTGGTGTAATAATCATAGGTCATTCTAAATATCGCAATAAGTGCCTGCACAGGAAGACCCCTAAAATTAAACCCGGATTATGCAATAGGATTCGTTATGAGGGTTTAAAGCGCAATAAATC
>CAZZML010000549.1:0-2462 GCA_964654735.1 uncultured Roseivirgaceae bacterium
TAATATTCAATCGTTTTGTGAAACTTATTTTTGCACTATTTCAACTATTTTATCTACCAATTTATCAGACTGCTCTTTTGTTAAAATAGCCAATTTTCCTTTAATTTTTATCTGATCTATCGCTCTCATTTGATCTACAGCAATTTCGCCAATTCTTCCTTTAATAGTTACTTTGGTTCTGGAAGGATAGTTCCTCAAAGTACTTATTAGCGGACATACTAATACGGTCTTAAGATTACGATTCATTTCGTCTGGGGAAATAATAACAGCAGGTCGTGTTTTATTTATTTCGCTACCCACGGTTGGGTCAAAATCAACCCAATAAACACCGAACCTTACCAAGTCCATTCTGTAGAATCAAATTCGTTAGAAATAGCTTGAAGGTCAGAAAAATCATTATCAACAACATCAGATCTATTTGCAATCTCAAATTGCCGATCCCAGCCTTTTCTCGGAACATTGGATGATTTAATAATCACGCCATCTTCTGTTTCTATCATATCAAGATTGTCTGAAAACTTATACTTTTCGATAATGTTTTTAGGAAACCTAATACCTTTAGAGTTTCCTATTTGAATTAGTTTTAAAGTCATAATATAAATATAAGTAATTATAAAGTAATAACGTAATAACAACGTAATTATTTCAACCTTTTAACAATTTCATGAGCCAAAAACCTTTTGAATCTCCTGCTAGCACTTTCATATTTTGATACCTCCGGGTCCTCTATGAGAACCTCGGAGGGGGAATTAATAACAAGTTTAAAAGCCTTGAAGTTAACCTGCTTCAAGGCTTTTTTATGATACTCTAAAATCCAATCTATTCCTTTGGTGTATGTTTTTGAAAGGCTTAGCCTATATTTATATATCATTGGCTAAATATTACTCAGATGTTACACTCTTCAAGAGCATTTTTGCTCATTCTAATTACTTCTTTATTTTTAATTTCTTGTAGTACTAAAGAACAAGAAAACAATGAACAGATAGATTCTGAAGAAAATGACATAGCATCTGTTAACATTGATTTTGCCGATATTATTGAACGCAATGAGCTAAGAGTTGCCGTTGACTACAGTGCCACTACTTATTTTTTATACAAAGGCCACCCCATAGGTTTTGAGTATGACCTTTTAAAAAGGTTTGCAAAAAATATGGGAGTGAACCTTAAAATTATTGTGCAACCCAGTATTAAAGAATCCTTTTCTAAACTACAACGGGGAGAGGTTGATTTAATAGCCTACCCATTGGCCATTACACCAAGTAGAAAAGAGGGGGTTAATTTTACCCAGCACTACCGAACGGTTCGCCAAATGCTCATTCAGCGTAAACCTGATGGATGGCGTAAAATAAATCCACATACGATGAACAAAATTCTAATTCGTAACCAAGTGGATTTGCTAGGCAAAAAAGTGCATGTACTTAATGCTTCCTCTTACTTAGAAACCCTTAAATCTCTTGAAAAACAAATTGGAGGTGATATAATTATTATTGAAGATTCTGCTTCGGTGGAGTCGGATGAGATGATTAGGCGGGTAGCTACAGGTAAATATGACTATACCGTAGCCGATGAAAATTTGGCTCAAGTAAATTCTTTTTATTATCCAAACATAGATTTTCAAACACCTGTAAGTTTTCCAACACGAATTGCCTGGGCTGTTCGAAAAACCTCTCCTGTATTGCTCGATTCTTTAAACGTAAATATTGAAAAAGTAAAAAAATCAGGACTACTCAATATCCTTTATAAAAAGTATTTTCTTTCCTCTCGTAGTATTAGAAAAGTTGCTAATGAAAATTATACTTCGCACGATGGCAAAAAAGGCCTTTCTCCGTATGATAATCTTATTAAAGAGCAAGCCAAAAGAGTAGATTGGGATTGGCTCTTACTCGCCTCTATGGTTATGCAAGAGTCTCATTTTGACCCCAATGCTAAATCTTGGGCTGGGGCACAAGGTCTATTGCAATTAATGCCAGCTACGGCAGCTAATTTTGGCATTAAAAATAGAAGCGATCCAGCCCAAAGCTTAAAGGGTGGTACTGATTTTTTAATCAGCCTTGAAAAACGTTGGACAAAAAATATGGAAGACACCACTGATTTAGCGGCTTTTGTAATGGCAAGCTATAATGCAGGATCAGGGCATGTGATTGATGCTCGAGCCTTAACTACCAAATATGGAGGTAATAAAGACAAGTGGGAAGATGTGAGAAAATATTTGGCTCTTTTATCAACAAAAAAATATTATACCGATGGAGTGGTTAAATTAGGTTACTGCAGAGGAGAAGAACCTGTAAATTATGTGAAACAAATTAATGAAAGGTATCAGATTTACAAAGATTTGGTTAAATAGTGTCTGTCTATAAACTCAGTGTCTGTCAACAATACAGAATAAATACTTTGGTAGATGGACATATAGCCTGAATAATTCATGAATATTTGTTATGAGCATTTTAAGTGTCTGCCAGTCA
>CAZZML010000550.1:0-2459 GCA_964654735.1 uncultured Roseivirgaceae bacterium
TACTTGAATACTCTTCGCTATCGACCTGAGTTTTTAACCAGTCGTCATTGGGTTGTGTGAATGAAATACTTTGTCTTTTCATAATACTGATTTTATGATGCAAATATACACCATAAATACATCATATACAAAAAAGTACTGTCCGAATGTAAGCTGCTATTTATCGATTTCTGTGTTATAGTTGGTAACGTTTACTGTAAACTACAGTAGGGATTTAAAAGTACAAAAGTTTCGTAACCGATAAAACCCCATTCAGTCATAGCCCTTGTTAGGAGCTTTTCTATTTTAAAAACCTTCCTCCTGTAATGGTATGAAACAAGAGTTTTAGATGTTCAATCACATTTGGATCTTTCATGTTTTCCATTCCAATGCTTGATAAAGTTGAAAAAACAGTTCCAACAAAAATGTTTAGCCAATCAACCTTGGGATATTTTTTGTCTAATCTAGAATTCAGGTAATCAAGTTTAATAGAAAGTTCTGAAAGTTGCTCAGGAAGTAAGTTTAGCCCACTTATCTTTTCACCGAACTGTTGTAGCTGTTCTTTGATAAAAGTTTCCTCTGAAGGTTTAAATAGTTGTTCAATATCTACAGGAAAAGTGGTTGGCTCACTTTGAGTAATACTAAATTCCGACAATTTATCTAAGAAATCATATGCTTCTATTTCTAACTTGAGCAACTCAGACCAAGTATTAAATAATTCCATAACAGCTTCCCAATTCTTAATTGCTGGACGGGATGCGATAGGAGTGTTATTTTCTCCAGGGGTAAATTGAACGTGCCATCCACCAATGTTTGGGTGAAGAGATTGGAAAATTTCATTGTGATAAAAGCCGAAAAATAATTCAGTTGGCTTATGTACTAATCTCTGGTATTCCTGATGGACATCATTTTTAGGGATAGTAATCTCTCCAAATTCACTCCATTTAATTTTCTTTCCAGTAAGATTTTCTTGAAAGGACTTTTTTTGTTTTGGAGTTATTTTCACTTCATCTCGGTTATTTTATCTTGCAGAGATTATTTATACGCTTCTTGAGTACTGCACCAATTGCTCCTAACACAGAAATAACATTACTTAAACATTATGAGAGCTAAACTTAGCGCTCATATACTCACGGTGTGCACGCGCAATATGCTCCAGGCTTATGCCTTTAGGGCATTCAACCTCACAAGCTCCTGTATTGGTACATCCCCCAAATCCTTCTTCTTCCATTACAGCTATCATTTTTTCTACACGGTTGGCTCTTTCGGCATTGCCTTGAGGTAAAACGGCTAATTGAGAAATTTTAGCAGCCGTAAACAACATAGCCGAAGCATTTTTACAAGTGGCCACACAAGCACCGCAACCAATACACTGTGCTGCATCCATAGCTGTTTCGGCTATATGTTTGGGTATGGGTATTGCGTTTGCATCGGGCGTGCCGCCTGTATTAACACTTACATAACCACCTGCCTGTATAATTCTATCCATTGGCGTTCTGTCAACCACTAAATCTTTAATAACCGGGAAAGGCTTAGCTCTCCAAGGCTCAATGGTAATTTCTTCTCCATCAGAAAAACTACGCATATGTAATTGGCAGGTAGTAATTAACCCTTTGGGCCCGTGTGCGTGGCCATTAATTACCATACTACAAGCTCCGCAAATCCCTTCACGACAATCGTGGTCAAAATGAACGGGATCTTCGTTTTTATGGGTAAGTTCTTCGTTTAGTACATCAATCATCTCAAGGAACGACATATCAGGAGAAACATCTGTTACCTCGTAGGTATAAAACTTTCCTTTATCATTGGCATTTTTTTGGCGCCATATATTTAATTTATGTTTCATGGTCTGTATGTTTGTGGGTTCTGTTTTGTGCTTGTGGTCAAAACAATTATCTTTTTTTACGCTGTTGGTGGTAATTTTTCTTCTATTGTTATCTCAATTTTTTCTTAGCCATAAATTCTCATTTCTTTAGCTAATATTCTATCTCTCAATTCTGGCTTTATTGCTTGATACTCAACTAAATCAACTTTTTTGTTAAGTAAATCTTCTAAATCAAGTTTGATTCTTACAAACCCCAGAAGGCTTATTTCGTTTCCTAGCTCAACTAAAATATCAATGTCACTTGTTTTAGATGTCTTTTCCTTTACATACGACCCAAAAATACCTGCACGTTTAACTCTGTATTTTTTTAAAACAGGTATAATGGTGTGCTTTATGTTTTCAAGTGTCATACTAAGTGCTTCTTCCTAGTTTAACCTGATTTTTCTATTCTATACCTTACATACGCATCTCTGTTGGATAATATCATATTGTCACGCCTTCTTTTTTTATGTTTTGATATAAAGGTGTAACCCTGTATTTATTCTCCCAATCGGATTTTGAGTGAACGAATGTAGAAATAGCCTGGCCATAGTCTAATTCAACCCGGATTATGCAATAGGATTCGTTATGAGGGTTTAAAGCGCAATAAATCAGG
>CAZZML010000551.1:0-2454 GCA_964654735.1 uncultured Roseivirgaceae bacterium
AAACTCATTCTACAAATTACAGTAGATCAATTAAGAGGAGACTTACCTACCAAGTTTATGAAAAACATGGGCGATGGCGGATTTAGGTATTTACAAGAACAAGGAATTTGGTACACCAATGCACATTATGGCCATGCCAATACCGAAACTGTAGTTGGCCACACCACATTAGCCACAGGTGCAGACCCAGCCGTGCATGGTATGATTTCTAATGTGTGGTTAGATCGTGAAACAGGAAAATTATCCTATAATATTGAGGATGCCAATTACCCTATTCTTTCGAAGAATGCAGATGTTAATGATGAAACAGAAATTGATGCTACTCAAAAACTTGCTTCTACCGATGGTCGTTCTCCTGCCAATATTTTAGTAACAACTTTTAGCGATGAGCTTGCACTAACTACTAATAGTGCAGCAAAGATTTTTGGTGTTTCTGTAAAAGACCGTGGAGCGGTTACTTTAGCGGGCCACACGGGCAAGGCTTTTTGGTTCTCGAAAAATAGCGGTGAGTTTATAACCAGTTCTTTCTATTATAAAGAGTACCCTAAATGGGTTGTTAAATGGAATAAAAGTAATTATCCTGCTAAAACATTTGGAGGAAAATCTTGGGAGCTCATGCTCGACCAATCCAAGTATATGTTTGGGCAAAGTGACGATAATGCCTGGGAAATGGATGTGGCAGGATTTGGCAAAACCTTTCCTCATAAATACCAATCTGCCAAGAATAAATATTTTACTAATTTTTTAACTTTTAGCCCAGCAGGTGATGAGCTAACGCTTGATTTTGCCAAAGCACTTATTGAGGCTGAAGATATTGGGCAAGATGACATCACTGATTTCTTGGCTATTAGTTTTTCTTCTACCGATTATGTAGGCCATTTGTTTAGCCCATCTAGTTTGGAGGCCGAAGATAATATGCTTCGTTTAGATCGTACTCTCGCAAATTTATTTGCTTATATAGATGAACATGTTGGATTAGAAAACACGCTCATTGTTCTTTCGGCAGACCATGGAGGGCCAGAAGCTCCAGAGTTTTTAGCTACTAAGGGAATTCATGCAGATTATGTATCAACTAACAAATGGGACAAAGAACCCGCCATTGAAAGGTTAAAAGATAAATTCGGAATTGGGCAAGAATTGATATTAGATTTTTTTCCACCTTACCTATACCTAAATCATGATATTATTAAAGAAAAAGGATTGAATTTAGGAGAAGTTCAAGATGCAATTTCTAAGGAATTGATGAAAATAGAAGGGGTAGCCTTAGCTGTATCTAGTGAAACCTTAAGAGCTAATAGCATGCCAGATACCTACTTGTATAGAAAAGCTTTGAAAAATTTTAACTATAAACGCTCTGGAGATATATTAATCTTATTAAGTCCGCAGTACTTTTTCAATGATTTTGATGGCGAAATAGTAGCAGCTAACCATGGTGGCCCTTGGATGTATGATAGTTATGTGCCCGTAATTTTTGCAGGCTGGAAGTTTAAAGGCCAAACAGTAACCAGAAGAATTGAACCAAAAGATATTGCTATTACCTTATCTAATATTATGCAAACCAAGCCCCCTTCTGGAGCAGATGGAGAGGTGTTAATTGAAGTTGTGGAATGATGCTGTTAAGGTATTTTCTAGCTTTCTTTTTATTTATGGCAATTGGGCTTACAAGTAATGCCCAAACCAAGCCTTCTGACAATTGGGATAATCAGGCATATATTGGCAATAAAGTTGCTGCAAATTCAGGTGATTGGAGGCTTTCGGGGGAATTGCAGGTACGGTTAAAAGATGATGTACAAAGTCTGGATAACTGGTTTATAGAAGGCGTTGCCACATATATGTTATCAGAAAAATGGGAAATTGTACCCGATTTTAGAATGAGTATCAAGCCTGAAGAGGTTGAATATCGGCCTGGGCTCGGAGTTATATATAAATTTACAAAATCTAGTTTCCAATTTGTGAACCAAGTAAAATGGCAACTTGATATGGACAACCTTGGCAATGTTGACCACGGTGTTCGGTATGCCATTTTTACAAATCGCAAGCTAACCGACAAACTCATTTCAAATTTTGCTTTTGGAGCATTCTACCGTTTTTCAGATGGCTTTAATGGGTTTGAATTTGTTCGATTTGGCCCTGGCCTTGCCTATGTAATTAATGCGCAACATACCATCAACTTTAACTATTTATTAAGTGCAAAAAACAATAGGCAATATTGGGAATGGGCAGGCATTCCTGTTGTGCAGTTGATAATAAATATCAACAAGGATTATAAATACTTGCCGGCTAAATATTTATCTTTCTAAAAGATTGGCAGATGTTGAAATTAAAAATCACACTTATTCTATTCATTTTGTTTGGCAATCTAGCACCAACAACTGCTTCTGGGCAAGACTTGGAGCCAAGGTTTTTATCAGAAATGCCTACAGGGGGCAATTTTTTAGTGGCTTCTTATGGCTA